>CAYLSX010000198.1:0-3650 GCA_964386685.1 uncultured Woeseiaceae bacterium
AAAACGCGATGAAATTGAAATTGACGGCGAGCAACATGAGCTCGATACACATGAGTAACAGGATCAGGTTGCGCCGATTGATAAAAATGCCGGCGACGGAGAGCGCGAAAAGAACTGCCGCGACGGTCAGGTAATGATGCAGGCCGATCATTGCCGCGGCTCCGACTTCATCTTCACGATGCGGAGCCTGTCTTTGGCCTTCACGGAGACTTGTTCGGCAATGTTCTGCAGCTTCAGTCCCGGCCGTTTGCGCATCGTCAGCGTTATCGCTGCGACGATAGCCAGCAACAGAATGACAGCGGCGATTTCAAATGCGTATACGTGTTCGGTATAGAGAACTGCGCCGAGTGCCTCCGTATTGCTATATCCGTCAGGCGTTGCCTGAAAACCGCCGAGGCCGACTTCAGTACTACCGCGAACCCAGATCACCTGAACCAGTTCGACCACCATCAGCACAGCGATCAACAGACCGAACGGCGCAAATCGCGTCAGCCCACCGCGAGCGCGTTCGACGTTGATATCCAGCATCATCACGACGAACAGGAACAGCACCATTACGGCGCCGACGTAAACCAGCACGAGCACGATGGCGAGAAACTCTGCTTCGGCCAACAGCCAGAGCACGGCGCTTTGAAAAAACGCCAATACCAGGAGCATGACGGCATGCACCGGGTTGCGTGACAAAATTACGCCCACTGCTGCAGCGAACAAGACAGTGGTGAAAAAGTAGAAAAGAATTGCTTGAAACAAAATTTACGCTGCCCTTATTTGTATTGTGCGTCGGCTGCCTTGTCGGCGGAGATCATGGCCTCGAATTTGTCGCCAACCGCCATCAATTTGTCTTTTGTCATGATGTTTTCGCCGGCATTTTCCATGTGGTATTCATGAATCCTGGTTTCGACAATCGCATCCACCGGACAGGCTTCTTCGCAAAAGCCACAATAGACGCACTTGAAGAGGTCGATGTCGTATCGAGTAGTACGCCGAGTTCCGTCATCGCCGACATCGGACTCGATGGTGATCGCCAGTGCCGGACAGACTGCTTCGCACAGCTTGCAGGCAATGCAGCGTTCCTCACCATTGGGATATCTGCGTAGCGCGTGCAGCCCTCTGAAGCGTACCGACTGTGGCGCCTTTTCTTCCGGGTACATAACCGTAACCGCGGGCCTGAAGAAAGTACGCCAGGTGACGAAAAGCCCCTGCCACAACTCCCAAAGGACGAAGGTCTTGAATAAGCTTTTCAGTCTGTCCATCAAATTATCCTGCCAATCTCGACCACGGGCCCCAATGCAACCAGGACATAACGCCTTCTACGGCGATCCATACGATTGTTACCGGAATAAATACCTTCCAGCCGAGCCGCATGATCTGGTCATAGCGATATCGCGGAAATGTTGCTCGCAACCAGAAGAAAACAAATATAAAGAATGCGATCTTGGCGGCCAGCCAGAAGAAGCTGGGCTGCCGGAGAAAATGTTCCGCGCCGAGGAAAGTCCAACCTTCAAACAGGGATGCCCAGCCACCAAGGAAAAATATCGAGGTCAGCGCCGAGATGAGAATAATGTTCGCGTATTCGGCAAGGAAAAATATGGCAAATGCGACACCTGAGTACTCGACATGAAATCCAGCGACGATTTCGGATTCGCCTTCGGCCACGTCGAACGGTGCACGATTGGTCTCCGCGATGCCGGAGACCAGATAGACAATGAATAAGGGCAACAGCGGGAACAGAAACCAGTGGCTGAAGCCACCTGCCTGGGCGCGCGTAATGTCACCGAGATTCAGGCTGCCGCCGGCCATCAGGACACCGACTAATGCAAACCCCATCGCTATTTCGTAGGCAACGATCTGAGCCGCCGCGCGCATCGCACCGAGGAACGCGTACTTCGAGTTCGTTGCCCAGCCGGCAAGAATGACGCCATATACGCCGACGGAGGTTAATGCGAGCACGTAGAGCAGGCCCGCATTGATGTCGGAAATAACAAAGCCGTCACTAAGCGGAATGACCGCCCAGGCTGCGAGCGCCGGAATGATGGACAGAATAGGTGCAATCAAGAACAGGAAACGATTCGACTTTTGCGGAACAACGACCTCTTTGATCAGGAGTTTGAGTACATCAGCAAACGGTTGACCCAGACCCAATGGCCCGACACGGTTCGGGCCCAGGCGACCTTGCATATGACCGATCACCTTGCGTTCGAAATAGGTTGTAAATGCGACCGTCAAAATGACAGTAATGGTTACGGCCAGGATCTGCGTCGTTATTATGATCAGGTACTGAAAATCCGCAGGGACGGATGCCCAGAGCGCCAGCGCGTAATCGATCATGCGGCTCACGAGTCGTCACCTCGCGCACGTTGCGCCTCAGGCGTCAATTGCAATGCAGTCGCACGCCTGACGATGCCATCGACCTCGTAGATCGGGATATCCATTTCGCTTGCCGGCGCATCTTCACCATTCGGCTTGTCACATCCTGCCTTGCGCCGGTATGTGTTGTCGGGCGTAATTTCTCCCAGTTGTTCTTTCAGCTCGTCGCGTACCTCCGTCGAGCTCTGGTAGTCGAAATCGTCAATTCCCAGTAGGTTGCCAAGCACGCGAAGCACCTTCCAGCCGGGCCGTGCCTGACCGACCGGTTTCGCAATGCCGTTGAAACTTTGCCAGCGGCCTTCACAGTTGACGAATGTGCCGGCAGTTTCTGCGAAGGTACCGATCGGGACTTGCAAATCGGCGGCCTCATCGATCGCAGCCGAGGCATATGGCGAAAATGCGACGACGAAACTTCGACGCGCGAGTTTCCCGACCACATCATCTGTCGCTGTCAGATCACTGTCGGGCTCGAGGCCGAAAAGAACGACGGTATCTACATCGCCGTCCAGCATCACACCAGCGTCGAGACCGGCCTGGTCTCTGGCCTTTGCACCCGATACCCGATGTGGCAACACGCCGGCGAGACTTGCGCCAGCAGAATTGGCGCCCTCCGACAGGAAACCGAGTGCCGCTCCGGTGGACGCCGATATGGATGCTGCCAGTGCCCTGACTGCCGAAAACGCCTGATGTCGCCCGGCAATGTTGCCGAGCATGATCAAGCCATTGTCTGCCTCGCTCAGAATGGCGGCGACCCGAGTCTGGTGCTCGTCGGCCGTTACGCCATTGCACAGGTCTATAACTGCAGGCGAAAGCGTTTTGCCTTTCGCCGCCGCGACCGCAATGCCCGAGAGCTGTTCGACCAGGCCTTTGCCGGAAAGATATTCCGCGACGTCGAAGAAGTAGTCGTAGGCATCGCTATTGGCGAAGCAGATCCTGGCGCCGCCGATTGCAGCCTTGCGCAATCGATGTGCAATGATCGGCGCTTCCTTGCGTACATTCGAACCCGCGACCAACACGGCATCACAGCTCTCCAGATCTGCGATGTCGCAACCCAGCCAAGGAAAAGGGCCATCCTCGTTCTGATCAGAAAAGTCCCGGCGCCGCACGCGGTGATCGATATTCGCCGTGCCGCAGTGCCCGGCAATCCTCGCCAAAAGATGCGCTTCCTCAATCGTCGCGTTTGGCGAGACGAGTATTCCCAGCTTGTCGCCTTTGCTTCGCTGCAACTGTTCCGCAATTTTTTCGAGAGCATCTTCCCAGGCGATGTCCTGCCATTTTCCGGA
>CAYLSX010000199.1:0-3611 GCA_964386685.1 uncultured Woeseiaceae bacterium
CAATGGGTCTTGTTGGTCGCAAGTGCGGCATGACACGTGTCTTTACGGACGACGGAATATCGATTCCGGTCACCGTTATTGAGGCACAGCCGAACCGCATCACACAGGTGAAGACCGTGGATCGCGACGGCTACAGCGCGCTGCAGGTAACAGCAGGCAGCCGGAAAGCGTCAAGCGTGTCGAAGCCCGAAGCCGGCCACTTCGCGAAAGCCAAAGTTGAAGCCGGCGACCTGATGACGGAATTCCGCCTGGATCCCTCCGATACGCCGGAAGACGGCGAGTTCCAACTCGGTCAGGAAATCAAGGTCGACCTCTTTTCGGAAGGCCAGATTGTCGATGTCATCGGTACATCGATCGGCAAGGGCTTCGCCGGCACGATCAAGCGACATAATTTCAGCATGCAGCCCGCGACTCACGGTACCTCGCTGGCACATCGTGCACCGGGGTCCATCGGTCAGAACCAGACACCCGGACGTGTCTTCAAAGGCAAGAAAATGTCCGGCCACATGGGCAATGTTCGCCGCACCGCGCAGAACCTTCAGGTGGTACGCGTCGACGCGGAACGAAATTTGCTTTTGATCAGAGGTGCGGTTCCGGGACATGCCGGTGGGCGCGTGGTCGTACGTCCGGCCGTTAAGGCCCGGACGGGAGACGCATCATGAAGCTGAAGATGCAGGACAGTGGTTCCGTCGATGTCGCCGAAGTCGCATTTGGCGCGGACTTCAACGAGGCGCTGGTTCATCAGGTCGTCACGGCGTTCCTCGCCGGCGGCCGGGCAGGAACCAAGGCGCAGAAGAATCGATCGGCGGTTCGTGGTGGCGGGGCCAAGCCTTACCGCCAGAAAGGCACTGGACGTGCACGGGCGGGCACCATCCGCAGCCCGATCTGGGTCGGCGGTGGCCGGACATTTGCTGCCAAGCCGCGCAAGTTCGACCAGAAGGTAAACAAGAAAATGTTTTGTGGCGCGCTGCGGTCAGTCTTTTCGGAGCTGGTAAGACTGGATCGCCTCGTCATCACCGAATCGGTTTCAATGAAGGCGCCGAAGACCAAAGAGTTGGCCGGCATTTTGCAAAAGCTTGGCCTGGACAATGTGTTGATCGTTAACGAGGCATTCGACGAGAACGTATTCCTGTCGGCGAGAAATCTGAAAGACGTCGGTATTTGCGACGCTAGTTCGGTGGACCCGGTGGTACTGATGCGATTCGAAAAGGTGTTGATCACCCTGCCCGCGTTAAAGCTGATCGAGGAGCGACTGTCGTGAGTGCGAGTCAAAATCGGGAACGGCTAATGACCGTCATCCAGGGCCCGCATGTGTCGGAGAAGACTTCCATTGCTGCGGAGCTGCACAACCAGGTTGTCTTCAAGGTACGCACAGACGCCACGAAGCAGGAAATTCGGAAGGCCGTCGAGCTGTTGTTCGAGGTCAATGTCGAGAACGTTCAGGTCATTAATTGCCGCGGCAAGATCAAGCGGCATGGCAGTAACTGGGGTCAGCGCGCTGCGTGGAAGAAGGCCTACGTCAAACTCGCCGAAGGAAGTCATATCGACTTCGTCGGTGCGGAGTAACGGTTATGTCACTACACAAGTCAAAACCGACGTCGCCGGGTAGACGATTTGTCGTTGCTGTACGAACAGATGGGCTGCATAAGGGCAAGCCCCTGAGTTCGTTGATCGACAAGAAGACCAAATCGGGCGGGCGAAACAACACCGGCCGAATCACGGTTCGTCACCAGGGTGGCGGGCACAAACAACGATATCGCATCGTCGATTTCAAGCGCGACAAGGACGGAATTCCAGGCGTTGTCGAGCGGCTCGAATACGATCCGAACCGCAGCGCTCACCTGGCGCTAGTCAAGTACCGGGACGGCGAGCGGCGCTACATCCTTGCGGCAAAGGGCATCAGGGCAGGCGCGCCGATCATCAGCGGTGAGGATGCACCGATCAAGCCGGGTAACGCCCTGCCGATCAGAAGCATTCCAGTGGGGACACTCGTGCATAACATCGAGATGAAGCCCGGCAAGGGTGGACAACTCGTTCGCTCCGCTGGCGCTTCGGCGCAGATGGCTGCACGCGAAGGGATGTATGCGACGGTACGCCTGCGATCAGGTGAGACGCGAAAGATACACATCGACTGTCGAGCCACGGTAGGCGAGGTAGGTCATGGTGAGCACAACCTTCGCAAGCTCGGCAAAGCCGGTGCGAAGCGATGGAGAGGTGTGCGGCCAACTGTGCGCGGTGTTGCGATGAATCCTGTGGATCATCCGCACGGTGGTGGTGAAGGACGCACATCGGGTGGCCGTCATCCGGTCAGCCCATGGGGTACGCCGACTAAAGGCTACAAGACTCGCTCGAACAAGCGTACGGACAACATGATTGTCCGGCGCCGTAAGAAGCGTAAGTAACAGAATTTAAGGAAGCAGAGCATTGCCACGTTCAGTTAAGAAAGGCCCGTTTGTCGATACACATCTGGCAAAGAAGGTTACGGAAGCGACGAAGACCAATGATCGTCGTCCGATTAAGACATGGTCGCGCCGATCAATGGTTTTGCCGGACATGGTCGGGCTGACTATTGCCGTGCACAACGGGCGCCAACACGTACCGGTGCTTGTTTCGGAAAACATGGTAGGGCACAAGCTTGGTGAGTTTGCGATCACTCGAACTTTCAGGGGTCACTCAGGTGACCGCAAGACCAAGACAACGGCTTGAGGAGTAATGCGGTCATGCAGGTAGCAGCCAAACTTCGATACGCGCGTATATCGCCGCAGAAATGCCGGCTGATGGCAGATGCGATCCGCGGCAAAAACGTCGATGACGCGTTGAAGACCTTGAGCTTTACGCCCAAGAAGAGCGCTCGCATCGTCAAGAAGGTGCTCGAGTCGGCGATTGCCAATGCCGAGCACAACCACGGTGCAGATATCGATGAGTTGAAGGTCTCTGACATCCAGGTAGATACGGCGCCGACGTTGCGGCGTTATCGCGCCAGAGCGAAAGGTCGTGGCAGCAGGATTATCAAGCGCAATAGCCACATTACGATTCATGTGGGCGACGAGTAAAGAGAGCGTTATGGGTCAAAAAGTACATCCAACGGGTATTCGTTTAGGCATCGTCAAGGACTGGTCGTCCAAGTGGTATGCAGACTCGAAGACGTTCCCTGAGTACGTTCGTACGGATCATCAGATTCGTGTCTACATCAAGAACAAGCTCAAGGATGCATCTGTCAGTCGCATCACGATCGAGCGTCAGGCGAAGAAGGCGAATATTACGATCTTTACCGCACGCCCTGGCATCGTAATCGGCAAGAAAGGTGAGGACATCGAAAAACTGCGTGCCGAAGTCGCGCGCATGATCGAAATGGCTATTCAGGACGTGCGCATCAACATCAGTGAAGTGCGTAAGCCCGAACTGGACGCTCAGTTGGTTGCAGAGGGCATCGCCCAGCAGCTGGAGCGTCGCGTGATGTTTCGGCGCGCCATGAAGCGCGCTGTCACGAACACGATGCGCGTTGGTGCAGAGGGCATCAAGGTCAAGGTGGGTGGACGCCTGAATGGCGCGGAAATCGCGCGTTCAGAGTGGTATCGCGAGGGCCGGGTGCCGTTGCATACGCTTCGCGC
>CAYLSX010000200.1:0-3588 GCA_964386685.1 uncultured Woeseiaceae bacterium
TCATGGTTAAGGTAGGGATCTCCGGTGCGAACGGCAAAATGGGTCGGTTGACTATCGACGCAATCGAGGGTGTCGATGACCTGACGATAGAGGGGCTCTACGCACCCGGACGAGACGATCAGGATATCCTGGGATACAGCGCCAGCGGTGACCCCGCAGCCCTGTCCGAGTGCGATGTTGTCATCGAGCTGACCAATCCGTCAGCAGCCGACGAAAACGTCCCCCGCTGGCGAGACAGCGGAGCGGATGTGTTGATCGGCACGTCGGGCTATACCGTGGAGCGCATAGACGCGTTGCGTAGTGCGTGGTCCGACCAGGATTCCCGCTGCCTGGTAGTGCCAAATTTTGCGGTCGGTGCGGTACTGATGATGCGTTTCGCCGAACTGGCAGCGCCGCATTTCGAGTCAGCCGAGATAATCGAAATGCATCATCATGACAAGCCTGACGCTCCATCCGGGACGTCACTTCATACTGCCTCGCGCATGGCTGCTGCGCGCAAACACGGCGCCGGTAGTCGCGGTACCGAAATCGTGGCCGGCTCGTTGGGTGGTGATGTGGAAGGTATCCCTGTGCACTCACTGCGCCTCCATGGCGCCGCCGCACACCAGGAGGTAATTTTCGGGACCGTGGGCCAGTACCTCACCGTGCGCCACGATACGTCCGATTACGAATGCTTCGTACCCGGCATCATCTTGTCATTGCGTAAAATCGGCTCGCTGGATTCAGGTGTCACTGTCGGACTGGAAAGTCTGCTCGGGATTTGACGTGGCAATCGAACCTTCCATCCAATAATCACGCTGTGTCGTCACTTACCGTGTCAGTACCTCTTGCCGGGTCGGATGCCCCATTAAATCGTACCGGCAATCGTCCGTTGAGCTACTCGAAGACGTATGCCGCCCCGGACTCAAGTGCCGTGTTGTCTGCCTCGTTGCCGTTGATCCCGGTAGCGACACTGTCTTCGAATTGAGAGCCGACTGCCAGGGTATCGGCAGAGATAGCAAGCGACCAACCGAACTCATCGTCCGCATCCGAGTTGGATGACTTGATGTAAAAATGTTGGGTCCATACACCGGCATCACGAACGAATGCATAAACAGCGCCGGAACTGCTGGAGCTGTTGTTCGTCTGCGTGCCGTTGATACCAAAGTCCGCGCCGTCCTCATGTTGAGCGAATACTGCAAGCGTGTCGTCTGACAACGCCACCGACACTCCGAATTGGTCAGCGGCTGCTGTGTTTGAAGCCTTCACGTATGCCTGCTGGGTCCAGACGCCGGCGTTACGAGCGAATACGTAAGCGGCGCCGGAGGCAGGTGCCAAGCTATTGCTGCCGTCACCGTTGAGGCCGACTGCGTTGCTGTCTTCGAAACGAGCTCCCACTGCCAGTGTGTCGCCGGAGAGGGCGACGGACTGGCCAAAAGTATCGCCGCCCTTGGCGTTCGATGCTTTGATATAGGCCTGCTGACTCCAGGTGCCAGCGTTCCGCGTAAACACATAGGCCGCACCGGAGTTGCCCATAGAGTTGTCCGCTTCGTTGCCATTAACGCCGGTTGCCGAACTGGCCTCGCCATAAGCGCCAACCGCTAAGGTGTCGCCGGAGAGTGCGACCGATGAATAGTAACCAAAGAAATCAGTGGCCCCTGTGTTGGACGCTTTGATGTAGGCCTCTTGACTCCAGGCGCCAGCATTGCGGGTAAATACATAAACAGCGCCGGAGTTACCCGCTGTGGCGTCATTACCCTGGCCGCCATTGATGCCTGTGGACGAGCTGTCCTCGCCCCACGCCCCGACTGCCATGGAATCGCCTGACAGAGCAACTATGCCGCCGAAGAGATCGCCGCTTCCTGTGTTTGACGCTTTCACATACGCCTGTTGGGTCCAGGCGCCGGCGTTGCGGGTGAACACATAAACTGCACCGGATTGTGCGACGGTGTCATCCGCCTCGTTACCGTTGACGCCCGTTGTCACGCTGTCCTCGTAAGGGGCGCCTACTGCCAGCGTGTCGCCAGAGAGGGCAACTGAAAAGCCAAAACGATCACCCGCATCGGTATTTGACGCCTTCACATACGCTTGTTGTGTCCAGGTGCCGGCGGTATCGCGGATGAAAACAAATACGCCACCGGCAACGGCAGCGCCATTGTCCGCTTCGTTGCCGTTGATTCCTGTGCTTGTGCTTGCCTCGTTGTAAGCGCCGACCGCCATCGTGTCTCTATTGACGGCAACCGAATAGCCGAAGCTATCTCCGGCGTCGGTGTTGGATGCCTTGGTATAGGCTTGCTGGGCAAAACTTGGCGCGTCTTGTCGCGTGACATCGATGACGTAATCCTGGGTGGCTATGCCGTCCTCGGCGGTTACCGTAACGGTGATGATGTTTTGACCGACGGCCAGGGCGATATCACCACTTTGCACGCCGGAAACCGCCGCATTGCTATTAATCGTGAGCGTGGCGTTCGCATGAGTTACCGCCGCTGTTACCTGTTCTCTGGTTTGCAGGAATCCGACCGTCGCCGTGTAGTTGAATGTGGCGGACTGAAATATTTGATCCAGATTCGCACTGGTGGGAGAAAGGCCTGCAAGTGTCGTGTCATCACTCAGTCGATAGATCGATAGTGTGTAGGTCCTGGTCGTGGTGCCATCTTCGGCGGTGACGACCACAGTGATCGTGTTGTCGCCAGTAGCCAAGGCGAGGGCAGGACTTGCAGCACCCGAGTTAACCGCATTGCCATCAACGGTCACTGTCGCCCCCGCGTCGGTGGTCGTTGGGGTCACCGTTACAGAGTTCGCCGCGGCGGCTACGGTCACGTCATAGGCCGTAACGGCAGACTGAAATGCTGGTGCTAGCATGCCCTGGGATAGCCCGAGCCCGGCTAGGGATGCATCGGTGCTTGCCGGCGGCGGCGGCGGCGGTGGTGGAGGCGTACCGTCACTGCAGGCGGCTAATCCTGCAACGATAATTAAATATAAGAATGTGGCTCTTGCAAAATGCCTCATGCTCTCGTCCCTCAGTGACTGAATCGCGCATTACGCGGAGAGACACTAACGAATGGGGCCAACTAATAGATGTGCTCAGCGCACGGATCGGCAATTTTCTTGATGCAAGGTGGGATGATACTGGATCTGCGTCTCAGAGTTATGGCAAATATCGAGGCGGGTGTTTGTCTAGTCCGGAGATTCTTCTCTGCTACTCATCAAGAGCTTGATCAACGCGGTGCAGCCGCCTAACAGGACGATGGCTCCCAGAGTTTTCAGCAATACGGATCTGGAGTCCTCGAAAGACATCACGTCAAAGATGTACAGAATTCCCACAATGGCAATGCCGAGAATGGCGAAAAAACCCGTAATGGTGATGATTCTTTTCATAATCAGGCCCACAGACAGCGCAATGAGATTGGCGTTTAACTTATCCGTCTTGTTTCACTTGACGAATGGCATTGCGCCAACGCCGAAAATTGCCTTATAATCCGCGACCTGCGAGGTGGTGGAAGCAAGCCGAAAACCAGCTGTTCTGCCCCCGCTACCAGAAGTTTGGTAGAGAAAAAGCCCCGCTTTGGGGTTTTTTGTTGCCTGGTGAAGATTCCGGGTGGTGCTTAA
>CAYLSX010000201.1:0-3538 GCA_964386685.1 uncultured Woeseiaceae bacterium
CAGCGGCATGGGGCGCTTTTTGAGAACTACTTCCGAAATCAGCGCATATGATAAGCGAACTGACAGGGCAGTTGCTTGTCTGTGTTACCTCGGAATGGAAAATCGGCTGCTGTCTTAATGACTGACTCTGGATCGAAGCATTTCTGCGTGCATTCAATGACGCGCATCTGGCTGCCCTTGGCTGTTTTGCTGGCCAGCCTGGCGTCTGGCAATGCCGTTGCCGATACTCGAAGCGATAAGGCCGACCAGCATGTGCTGCAGGCCGAGATGGCGCTGCAGCGGCAGGAGTACAAAAAGGCCGCCTCCGAATACCGAAGAGCCGCGGATCTGAGCGACGATGTCGAGGTCGCCAGAGAAGCAACCCGCGTAGGTTTCAGTTACGGATTCAATGAGGACGCTCTCCGATCGGCAAAGCGATGGGCAAAGCTCGACAAGGACAACGATGAGGCGCTGCTTTTCATTGCTCAGTTGCAGCTACGTCTGGGAGAGATCAAGGCGGCCAGTCGCTCGCTAACCGAATTGCTGAAACGTGGCGACGATTCGCCGGATGAGAGGCTGACGGCTCTCATTCCCTTCCTCTCCCAGGAAGATCCGGAAGATGCCGATAAATTAATGCGTATGCTGGCCAAGCCATACAAGAGCTCGGCGTCGGCGCACTATGCCGTCGGCGTCATGGCGCTGCAGGCGGGAGATACCGAGGAGGCCGCGAAACGGGCGAGCCGCGCTCTGGAAATCAGACCCGACTGGTTAAAAGCACACTTATTAAAGGCTCGGGCAATGTTGCATGCCGGCGATCAGGAGGGTGCGATCGACTACACCTCGAGGATTGTCGGCGATGATCCCGATCCCGATCCCGAGGCGAGAATGGAGCTGGCGATCATGCTGCTCTCGGCGGGGCGGGATGACGATGCACTCAGCCAGGTCAACCAGATCTTGCTCGAGCAGCCAAACCGAACCGACGCCTTGCGGTTGATGGCGATTATCAATTTTCGCCTCGACCATCTCGATTCCGCATGGTCGGACTTTCAGGATGTATTGGCGAGTGGCCATTACACGATGGATGCTCTCTATTACCTGGGCCGGATATCCGATCGGCGTGAGGAGCACGACCAGGCGATTCGACTTTACTCGCAGGTGCACAGGGGCAGCAACGCGGTGCTCTCTCAACGCCGGGCCAGCATGTTGCTGCTGCAACAAGGAAAGGAAGAGGACGCGCTGGATCACCTGAAGCGTTTCGGCACCGACAACCCGCAATATGCCGTGGATATGGTCGAGGCTGAAGCGCAGCTTCTCGCCTCCATGGAGCGATATCCCGACGCGCTCGATGCCTATGACCGCGTCATCGAATATCGACCCAAGAGCGAGACCGCGGTGCTCGGCAAGGCCGAACTGCTGCTGCGCATGGGCCGTCTCGATGATGCTATCGCCGACTACCGGCGCTGCGTCAAGCGATGGCCGGACAGCGCCATGTCTCTCAACGCATTGGGTTATACGCTGGCGGATCGCACCAACGAATATGAAGAAGCAGAGAAACTGATCAAGAAAGCACTGAAGCTCGATCCGACGAGTCCGGCAATCATTGACAGTTACGGCTGGGTGCTCTATCGACAGGGAGAGAACGAACGTGCTCTCGAGGAACTGCAGCGGGCATACGAGATGCTCAAAGATGCCGAGGTCGCATCGCATATCGTCGAGGTACTCGGCAGTCTCGAAAGACTGGAGGAAGCCCTGCAGGTCCTCGAAGAGGCAGAGCTCCTGAGTCCCGACAGTGCGCTCTTGAGAGATATCCGTGAGCGAGTGTTCCCCGAAGATTAGTCAAGAAACATCTCGACGCATATCGCTGGTGTTAGCGATGCTGGCGATATCAGGATGCGCTGTGCAGGGGGGTGTTGCCCTGCCTGAGCTTGCCGACTGGGAGACCAGAACACGGGTTCTCGGTGATCAGGACGACTGGGAGTTCAAAGGCCGCATCGGCGTCAGCGCGGGCGGCGAGGGCTTCAATGGCAAGCTTCGCTACTCTCAAAACGACGATGACTTTCGTGCGACCGTGAGCGGGCCGCTCGGCTTTGGCACCATTCAGATCGAGGGTGATGGCCGCCAGGTGACGATGATCGACAAGGATGGCGAGGTGTGGAACTTGCCGGACCCGGAGGTCGATCTGCAGATCATGTACGGCTGGACCATTCCTGTGACGAGTCTGCGCTACTGGGCGCTCGGTATTCCCGATCCCTCAGAGCTCGCATTTACCGAATTCGACGAAGAGGGCCTGCTGTCGTCGCTGGAGCAGGGCAATTGGCACGTTCAGATTCCCCAGTACCGTGAGGGCAGTGGCCAGATGATGCCGCGGCGGCTTACGGCTGTCTCCGGTGATAACAAGGTTCGCCTGGTCATCGACAACTGGACTTTTCGCTAGCAAACAGGACCCTTGGCATTGTCGTTGACACACCTATATCTGCCCCTCACAATTGCGCGCATTCAATCGGGCCGTTAAGCAGATGGGGTGTAGCCAAGTGGTAAGGCAACGGGTTTTGATCCCGTCATGCGCAGGTTCGAATCCTGCCACCCCAGCCAACACGAGGTGAGATAGGGCTATGGATCCGGCAGGACTAGCGATATTTTCGGGCAACGCGAACCCGAAACTGGCACATGACATTGCCCGGATCCTGCACGTACCGCTTGCCAAAGCGCAGGTTGGCCGATTCAGTGACGGCGAGATCAACGTCGAGATACTGGAAAATATTCGCGGTCGTGAAGTCTTTATCATTCAGTCCACCTGCCCCCCGGGACCTGAAAATCTCATGGAACTGCTGATCATGGTCGATGCCGTCAAACGTGCCTCGGCCGACAGAATCACAGCCGTAATTCCCTATTTCGGATTCGCCCGCCAGGACCGGCGGCCGAGAGCATCGCGCATGCCGATCACGGCAAAACTGGTAGCCAATCTGATCGGCGTATCTGGTGTCGACAGGGTGCTCACGGTGGATTTACATGCCGATCAGATACAGGGCTTCTTCGACATCGCAGTCGATAATGTTTATGCCTCGCCGGTTTTGCTCGGCGACGTCTGGAAGCAGAAGTATGAGGACATGGTCGTTGTCTCGCCGGATGTGGGTGGCGTAGTCCGTGCCAGGGCCCTGGCAAAACGACTCGACGATGCCGATCTCGTCATCATCGACAAACGTCGTTCGAAAGCGAATCAGTCGGAAGTCATGAACATCATCGGCGAGGTCGAGGGCAAGTCCTGCGTCCTGATCGACGACATGGTCGATACGGCCGGAACGCTTTGCCATGCCGCAAGCGGGCTCAAGGAGCAAGGGGCCAAAGTGGTTGTCGCCTACATTACCCATGCGGTCCTGTCAGGACCGGCGGTAACACGTATCGGCGAATCTGAACTCGACGAGATCGTGGTCACCGACACAATTCCGTTGAGCGAGGAAGCTGCGGCGGAGCCCAAGATTCGCCAGCTTTCGACAGCCGAACTCCTGGCAGAGACCATGCGCCGCATCAGTGACGAGGAATCCGTCAGCTCCCTCTACGT
>CAYLSX010000202.1:0-3526 GCA_964386685.1 uncultured Woeseiaceae bacterium
TCCCGAAGGCGGGCCGCCTCCTCGAACTCCAGGTCGCGGGCATGCTTCAACATGCGTTTTTCGAGTTTCTGGGCTTTTTTCAAGAGCTGTTCCGGCGTCAGCGACTCGTATGGCGTCGCATCCTCGGCAACGCGGCGACGACCACGACCCGGAACCGGATACGCGGCCTCCATGATGTCCGACACCTGCTTGATGATCGTGGCCGGTTTGATACCGTGCTGCACGTTGTGGGAGACCTGTCGCTCGCGACGCCGGTCGGTCTCGTCGATGGCTCGTTGCATCGATCCTGTCATCCGATCCGCATATAAGAGTGCCTTGCCATGCAAATTTCTGGCTGCACGCCCAATCGTCTGAATCAGCGACCGCTCGGATCGCAGGAAGCCCTCCTTGTCTGCGTCGAGGATGGCGACCAGCGACACCTCGGGCATATCCAGCCCTTCGCGCAGCAGATTGATGCCTACCAGCACATCGAAGGCCCCGAGACGCAGATCGCGAATGATCTCGGTACGCTCAACTGTGCCGATATCCGAATGCAGATAGCGTACTCGGACGCCGTGTTCATCGAGATAGTCGGTCAGATCTTCGGCCATTCTCTTGGTGAGCGTGGTGATGAGGACTCGCTCTTCAACGGCAGTCCGGGCTTTGATCTCCGACAACACATCGTCAACCTGCGTCTTCGCCGGCCTTACTTCGATCTGTGGATCCACAAGGCCCGTCGGCCGCACCAGTTGCTCCACAATATTGTCGGCATGCTCGGCCTCGTAATCGCCGGGCGTCGCCGACACATAGATTGTCTGTGGTGCCAGGCCGTCAAATTCATCGAACCTCAGCGGCCGATTATCCAGGGCCGACGGCAAGCGAAAACCGTATTCGACCAGCGTTTCCTTTCTCGAACGATCGCCGCGGTACATGCCGCCGAGTTGCGGTACCGTGACATGACTCTCGTCGATGATCAGCAGCGCATTGTCCGGTACATAATCGAACAGGCAGGGCGGTGGCTCGCCCTCTTCGCGGCCCGAAAGGTAGCGGGAATAGTTCTCGATCCCCGAGCAGTAGCCGAGCTCCTGTATCATCTCTAAATCAAATAAAGTTCTCTGCTCAAGCCTTTGAGCTTCCAAGAGTTTTTCACGCTCTCTGAGGACGCTCAGGCGCTCTGAGAGCTCCTTTTTGATCTCATCCACGGCCGCCAGCAGCACCGATCGGGGCGTCACGTAGTGGGATTTCGGGAATACAGTCAGCCTGGGCACCCGGCGAACGACCTCGCCCGTCAGCGGATCGAAATAGGACAGCGACTCGATCTCTTCGTCAAAAAGCTCGATGCGCACCGCATCTCGCTCGGAATCCGCGGGAAAAATGTCGATGACATCGCCACGCACCCGGTAACTGCCCTGGGAGAACTCAAGCTCGTTGCGCTTGTATTGCATCTCGGCAAGGCGCCTGAGAATGGTCCGCTGATCGATGCGATCACCGCGGCTGAGGTGCAGCACCATGCTGAAGTACGACTCCGGATCACCCAGGCCGTAGATCGCCGATACCGTCGCCACGATAATCACATCCGGCCTTTCTATGAGTGCTTTGGTTGCCGACAGTCGCATCTGCTCGATGTGCTGGTTGATCGATGCGTCTTTCTCTATATAAGTGTCGGAACTCGGCATATAGGCTTCCGGCTGGTAGTAATCGTAGTACGAGACAAAATACTCCACCGAGTTTCGCGGAAAGTATTCCCGCATCTCGCCGTAAAGCTGTGCCGCGAGCGTCTTGTTCGGCGCGAGGATAATGGCCGGCCGCTGAGTGGCCTCAATCACGCTCGCCACGGTAAACGTCTTGCCTGATCCGGTTACGCCCAGCAGCGTCTGCCGAGCCAGTCCGTCGTTCAGTCCTTCAACCAGCCCGGCAATTGCGGTCCCCTGGTCGCCGGCCGGATTGTATTTGGATACCAACTTCAGACGATCTCGATCGTCCGACAAAGATTTCTTGGGCAGTTTTGTTGATTCGCGTACCATGCGGTTTCGATTCCGGAGGCAACCAGTGAGTTTATCAGTTTCAGAAAGAATGAGTCGGGTCATGCCCTCCGCGACCAGCGCCGTGCTTGGCCTGGCCGTGGAACTGCGTGAGGCCGGCCGTGACGTCATCAGCCTTGGTGCCGGCGAACCCGATTTCGACACGCCGGACCATATTAAAGAGGCGGCCATCGAGGCCATCAAAGCCGGCGAGACCAAATACACGGCCATCGACGGCACCAGTCAGCTCAAGGCGGCCATTCAACGAAAATTCGAACGAGATAACGGCCTCAGCTACGCAGCTGAGCAGATCCTCGTCTCCTGCGGCGCCAAACACACCCTGTTCAATGCCTGCATGGGCATCCTCAGTCCCGGGGACGAGGCCATTATTCCGGCACCGTGCTGGGTCTCCTATCCGGACATGGTCCGCGTCGCCGATGCCACGCCGGTAAGCATGGAGACCGGCATCGACAGCGACTTCAAGCTAACGCCCGGACAACTCGCGGACGCGATCACGGACAAGACCCGTGTCATGTTCCTGAACAGTCCGTCCAATCCGACTGGCAGCTGCTATTCAAAAGAAGAGCTACAGGCACTGGGTGAAGTTCTCAAGGACCACCCGCAAATCGTCGTGCTCGCCGACGATATCTACGAGCATATCCATTGGGCACACGACCCGTTCTGCAGCATTGCCACTGCCTGCCCCGACCTGATTGATCAGGTCGTCACGATTAACGGTGTGTCGAAATGCTATGCCATGACTGGCTGGCGTATCGGCTATGCCGGCGGCCCGAAAGAAGTCATCAAAGCGATGAAGACCATTCAAAGTCAGATCACTTCCAATCCGTCCAGCATTTCCCAGGTCGCAGCCGGAGCTGCCCTAGACGGGGATCAGTCCTGTATCGGTCCAATGGTCTCCGCATACAAGGAACGCAGCGACTTCGTGGTCAATGCACTCAACGAGATTCCAGGCTTCGAGTGCCGCGAGGGAGAAGGCGCCTTCTATGCTTTCCCTCGTGTTACCGGCGCAATGAAAGCAAAAGGACTGCAAACCGATGCCGAGCTTGTCGAATTGCTTCTCAACCAGGCTGACGTCGTCATGGTGCCCGGCACGCCCTTCGGCGCGCCTGGCTACGTCCGAATATCCTTCGCCTGCTCCCTTGACGAGCTCGAAGAGGCGATAAGCAGGATCAAAAAAGCACTGAAATAGCCCCACGAGGCTTGCTTGACTTAGGATTTTGGCTGGCCCAGAATGCCGGCCCGAAACACCTGCATTCCCCGGTAGCTCAGTTGGTAGAGCAGATGACTGTTAATCATCGGGTCCGTGGTTCGAGTCCGCGCCGGGGAGCCAAATTCTAAAAAGGCCTTCAAACGAAGGCCTTCTTTTGGCTTTGTGAGCAGCCAGAAAATGTCCGCTTTCACCTAAAGCGGTCGCTCACGTCTTCTGATTTAGCTCAATTTCAGGTACAGCTTGCGGCCACAAGCAGCCGTGCAAGCGGCATTTAGAGCCTTAATTCTTGCCAGAT
>CAYLSX010000203.1:0-3511 GCA_964386685.1 uncultured Woeseiaceae bacterium
CTGACGGCCTGCGGTCTTGCATTGAGGAGCTTCGACTAATATGCCACGCATTAATTTACTGCCATGGCGCGAGGCGGAGCGCAGAAAACGGCAACGCGACTTCATGGTCGCTATGGCCGGTTCGTTCATTTCCGGGCTGCTCGTCATCGCACTGGCAAATCTGTCTTTCTCGCAGATGATCGGCCAGCAGCGCGATCGCAACAATCGCCTCGAAAGCGAGATCGTCGAGCTCGAAAAAAGCATCACCGAGATCGATGGTCTGGAACGACAGAAAGAAAGACTGCTTGCCCGCATGGAAATCATCGAGCAACTGCAGCGCAGCCGACCGGAGATCGTGCATCTCTTTGACGAGATTACGCGTCAGCTTCCAGAAGGCGTTTACCTGACAGGAATGAAACAGACTGGCGCAACCGTCGAGGTTCAGGGTGTCGCCCAGTCGAGCACGCGCGTATCAGCGCTGATGCGTCAGATCGATTCGTCATTATGGTTGACTGATCCAGACCTTGTGAAAGTCGAGACGACTGATCTGGGACCGGGCCGCAAGGCGGAGTTCGTGGTCAATCTGAAGCAGGTTCGGTTGGATGCGGATGGCATGGAGGACGGAGGATGAACGTCGTTGAAGAACTAAGAGCATTAGATGTCAACGATGTTGGTCGCTGGCCTTTTGCGTTTCGCGCGGGCGTCATCGGAATCGTCTTTGCAGTCGTGGTCGGGCTGGGCATTTACTGGACCATCATCGAGAACAAAGCGCCGCAGCTGAAACGAGCTCAGGAAGATGAGCAGACCCTGCGCATCACTTTTGAAAACAAACAGCGCAAGGCTGCCAACTATGACGCTTACAAGGCTCAGTTGGCACAGATGGAACAGTCTTTCGGCACGATGTTGCGTCAGCTGCCGGGCAAGACCGAGATACCAAGTCTTATCGTGGATATTTCGCAGACCGGTCTGGCCGCAGGACTGCAGGAAAAGCTGTTCCAGCCGCAGGCTGAGATTCCGAGAGATTTCTATGCCGAGAAGCCGATCAAGATCCGGCTGTCGGGCGGCTATCACGAGATAGCTAATTTTGTAAGTGGTATTGCTTCCCTGCCGCGAATCGTGACGCTGCACAACATCAACATCACACCCGACGATAAGGAAAGGTACGACAGGCTGTCGATCGAAGTAACCGCGCAGACCTATCGTTACCTCGACGAGGAGGCAGAATAAAAATGGCTGCTTCCAACTTGAAACGCGTAGCCCTCTTGGCACTGCTGGCTGGCTTCGGGCTCGCAGGCTGCGGCGGAGATATGGATGATCTCGACAGGTACATCAACGAGGTCAAGGCGCGACCGGGCGGACGCATTGAGCCGTTGCCTGAAATTACACCGTACGAGGTGTTTTCCTATGTCGCCGACCGGGAAAATTACCGTTCACCATTCGTGCCCGATTCGCCGCAGGCGGCAGCGGGCATACCCGGCAGCGACTTCCGGCCCGATCCGGACCGTAGCCGCGAGTTCCTGGAGCAGTTCCCGCTCGATACCTTGCGCATGGTCGGTACGCTGGCGTTGGGTGAAACGAACTACGGACTGGTACAGACTTCTGACGGTCTGATTCACCGAGTCGTCCCAGGTAACTACATGGGGCAGAACGACGGACGAATCGTTGTTGTGGATGAATCGGAAATTCAACTTGTAGAAATTATTTCGGACGGGATCGGCGGGTATTTGGAGAGAGAAGCCGCTGTTGGTCTTGCTGACTAATGCCTGAATGAACCTGGGAGTATTTGGAATGACGTTTAAAATCAAGACTGCTGTGCCGCTGGCGGTAATTCTGCTTGCCAGTGCGCTCTTGGCGAATGCGCAGGACAATAATCGTCTGCAGGATATTCAGGTACAGAGCCTCCCGGGACAGCGGGTAGAGCTGCGGTTGATCCTGAGCGGCACGGCCCCCGAGCCACTTGCCTTTACGATCGATGATCCGGCCCGTATCGCGCTGGACCTGCCGGAAACGACTCTTGGCCTGTCTTCGCGTCGCCGCGACGTTAACCTTGGTCCTTTGGATACTATTCTGACGGCTGAGGCAAACGGCCGCACGCGTGTCGTGCTGAACCTCGATACGATGGTTCCGTATGAGACACGGCGCAGTGGCAACACCATATACATAACTCTCGGTGCTAAGGCGAGCGACAGCTCGGTGACTCAATTCGCCGGTAGCGCAGCTCCCTCCGCGCAGCGTTCCTATTCGAGTTCTGGCAGCCGTTCGATCATCAGCGTTGATTTCCGCCGCACGCGCGACGGAGGCGGCCGTGTCATGGTCACCCTTAGCGACCCATCTACCCCTGTCGATATTCGTCAGGAAGGCGGTCGGGTTGTTGCTGTATTCAAAGATACTGACTTGCCGGCGGAATTGATGCGCCGACTGGATGTCATGGACTTCGCGACGCCGGTTTCGACTGTCGATACGCTGCGAACCAATCTGGACACCCGCATCGTAATTACTGCGGAAGGCAAGTACGAGCAACTCGCGTATCAGTCGGATAACGAATTCACGATCGAAATCAATCCGGTAGCCACAGACACCGAGCAGTCGAGCCTGTTCTCCGAGACCAAGGATTACGACGGTCAACGCCTGACGCTTAACTTCCAGGACATCGAGACGCGCGCCGTATTGCAGCTGTTGGCTGAGACCTCCAACCGCAACATCGTTGTGTCCGACACGGTGCAGGGCAACGTTACGCTGCGTTTGCGGAACGTACCCTGGGACCAGGCTCTCGATATCGTGATGACGACCAAGGGTCTGGACATGAGGCAGAACGGCAACGTGATCATTGTTGCACCGGCCGAGGAGATTGCCGCTCGCGAAACGGCCGACCTCGAAGCCAGGGCAGCAATCAACGAATTGGAGCCGCTCTATTCCGAGTTCCTGCAGGTTAATTATGCCAAGGCAGCTGACCTTGCCGAGTTGATAAGCCAGTCTGAGGGTCAGAACTCAATGTTGTCCGAGCGCGGTAGCGTTGCCATCGACGACCGCACCAATACCTTGCTGGTACAGGATACGGTTGCCCGTCTGCAAGACATTCGCCGCCTCGTCCGTACGCTTGACATTCCGATTCGGCAAGTATTGATCGAGTCGAGAATTGTCGTCGTAAGCGATGACTTCAGTCGCGATCTGGGCGTTCGCTTCGGCGCCACTGGCTACAAGGCCAACAGCTCTGACGGCGCGACGGTCGTGTCAGGCACAGGCGTGGGTACCGACACAATGATCGGGTCTATTCTTGGTAATCTGGCTGATCCTGCTAACGGCACGATCTTCCCGATTCAGTTGCCGGACCTGAACAACCGTTACAACGTTAACGTGCCGATTCAGAATCCTGCCGGCCGATTCTCGATCGCAGTGCTCGAAACCGAGTATCTCGTCGATCTCGAGCTAACTGCTCTGGAATCGGAAGGACGCAGTGAGATCGTTTCGACGCCGCGCGTCATTACGGCTAACCAGAAGGAAGCCCGTATCGAGCAGGGTGTCGAGATTCCCT
>CAYLSX010000204.1:0-3506 GCA_964386685.1 uncultured Woeseiaceae bacterium
CCTGACACGCTCCCGACCGATGGATAGCCAGGATATTCGCGACTATCGCCGCTGGCATGTCGACGCAGCGAAACGCGCAAAATCTGCCGGTTTTGACATTGTTTATATCTACGCCGGCATGAATTTCGGCCCCTACCAGTTCCTGCTGCCGTGGATGAACAAGCGTACCGACGAATACGGCGGCAGCCTCGAGAATCGCGTAAGGCTCACGCGCGAGATCGTCGAAGATATGAAGGAGGCTGTCGGCCAGACCTGTGCCGTGGCTTTGAGATTCAGCACCGATGAACTGCTCCATGTGCCTGGCCAGACGATGGAGTCAGAAGCACATGAGATCATCTCGATGTTGTCCGACGTCCCGGATTTGTGGGATGTGAAATCGTCGAGCTGGGTCAGAGAAACTGCATCGGCCCGGTTTACGGAACAAGGCGCGCAGGAACCGATTAACAGCTTCGTCAAGCCGTTGACGTCGAAACCCGTCGTTGGGGTCGGTCGATTTACCTCGCCGGATGCGATGGTCAGTCAGATCAAGCGCGGCATTCTCGATTTTATCGGAGCGGCACGACCGTCAATTGCGGATCCGTTCCTGCCAAACAAAATTAACGAGGGGCGCGAAGACGAGATCCGCGAATGCATTGGCTGCAACATCTGCGTGTCCAGCTATCACGACTGTGTCCCGCTTCGTTGCACGCAGAACCCGACCATGGGCGAAGAGTGGCGACGTAAATGGCATCCGGAGCATATTCCGCCCGGCGATCCCGAACAGAGCGTGCTGGTAGTCGGCGCGGGACCTGCCGGACTCGAATGTGCCCTCGCACTTGGACAGCGCGGATTCGCGGTCACACTGGCGGAAGCAACTGAGGAACTCGGCGGTCGCGTCTCCATCGAATCGAAACTACCCGGACTTGCAACCTGGGCCCGCGTGCGTGACTACCGCACGAACCTGCTTCAAACAATGGGAAACGTGGATATTTATCGTGGCAGTTCGTTGTCGGCGCAGGATGTCATCGATTTCGGCTGTGATCACGCGGTCATTGCTACGGGCGCCAGATGGACTCGAGAGATCCTGAGTACGGATGCGTATCCGATCTGTGAAATCGAAGGCGACGCAGTCTTTACACCGGACGACATCCTCGCGGGTGCGGAACCGCAAGGCCCGATCGTCATTTATGACTTCGACCACTATTACATGGGGAGTTGCCTGGCCGAATTACTGCGTCAGCGCGGCACTGAGGTCACGATCGTAACGCCGGCGAATGCGGTATCGGCCTGGACATTTATGAACAACGAGTTGGGTGATATCCGTGAGCGGGTGATCGAGCTCGGGATCGGTACCGTGTTCGAGCAATACCTCACCGCATTCACAAACGGATCGGCGGAGTTGACCAGCGTCTATCGTGACAGGACTGTCTCTTCGGTCGACTGCGGTTCGCTGGTCATCGTCGGTGTCAGAATCGGAAATGACGATTTGTACAAGGAGCTACATGGAGCCGGCGTGAATTCACTGCGAAGCATCGGCGACTGCCGGGCGCCCGGCACGATTGCGCATGCCGTGTATTCCGGACACGAGTACGCCCGGACCATCGATTCCGGAGACTCCGATCAACCCTTCGAATGGGAACGAGCGAGGCTTTCGACCGAGGAATAACGAGAACTGCGGCTCGAAGCCTCGTCAACCAGGCTTGCCGTAATCATCCATGTTGTAGCACTCAAAGATAAAGTGAATCCTATCCTGCTCGCCATTATTATAAACAGCGTGAACACGCTTGTTGTTTACTTCGACGACTTCACCGACTGGAAGATGCTTTGATTGACTGCCAACGTGAAATATTGTTTCCGGGTTGGTGATCAACGGCAGGTGGATCTTGTGGATATGGAAATTGGCCTTACCGTCTGTATGACCGGAAATCTCGCCGCCTGCAACAAGCTTCGCAAACATAATGCGCGGAAAACGATAATTCTTGTATCCCAGCCGATTCGCTACTTGCTCCATTATAGGCAACAGATCGTCTTTCCAGTCATCCCAGATTGGGAAATCATGATAATTAAATACATCTTTTTGACCGTCGACGTAACGGAAAACCACATGTTGCGTATCGTTGAGCGTTTTTATTTTGACGTGCATTTCTCCAAGGTCCGATGTCCATAGAGATTCCGGGATGCTCTTCACTCGCTCAGTCAAGGCGGCTATATCCGCCGATCCCAGATGATTGAAATAATCCGTTTTCGGATATTTATGCGCCTCTGAAAATTCGTAAGAAAATCTATCGATCAGATACTTTTCTTTATCAATAACCAACTGTTCCAATTCCGGTGGGTAAGCTCCGACAAAGTAGTTGGAGTGCCGACTTAAATTCAGCACCGGGGCATCCTTTAGATAGGCGGTGATACCCTCTGTAATTGGTGTGCCAGTAATCTCGAACAGGCGCAGCGCTTCTTCTCTTAGATTCTCGAATCGACCAATGTGAATGTCATGATCAATTTCTGATTCGTACATTAGTTTGAACAACCACGAGTAGTAACCCATGTTTTCGGGATAATTCGCGAAATGTTCCGATCGCAGGCCAGGGAGGTGACGACGAGCAGGATTCCGGGTGTTAATGATTGTTGGTGCTGCTTTGACCAACTGGTCCAACAGAATCCGGCTCTCAACACTGTTATCGCCAAGATTTAGAAATCTGGGAGCAATCGCCTCAAAATCAGGCGCGCCTGCGCCAGCGATAATCTGAAAAACGTATTGTTTTTTGCGCCTGTAATCGGCAAACATGGACTTATACCAATCCCACGGATTACGCACGAAGCCAATAACCGGCAGATGTGAGTATTCCCTCGGCAAGTCTTTTAGGTGGCCGTGGTACTGGAGCATCCGAGCACCAGGCACGTGCTCAAGGATCAGCTTGTTCAGGAAGGTGCCCGCAGTACGCGAGGTGTGGATATAGACGAAATACTCTGTAACTATCATTATCGGTGGGCTACTGGTCTATCTATTCCGCTGGACGTCTGTCCTTTAGCAACGTAATAGTTACGATTCGGTCAGGTAAGGAACCATTGTAGTCTATGCGCCCGGTCAGACTATAGGAGTGGCTCACGCCATCCGCGAAATGACCGAACCGAAAACCTATTGCCTTAAGCTGTAGAACTGTAATCGCGAGACTGGCTATGGAATATAAACTTGCATTGATCGGCTTTGGCAATGTAGGTCAGGGTCTGGCAGAAATCCTGTCGCAAAAGGCCGCACTGCTGCTTGAAAAATTTGACGTCGATATTCGCATTGTCGCAATCTGCGACCTCTACAAAGGCAGCATTGCCAATCCTGACGGCTTTGATCCTCAGGCCTTGCTGAATCACGTCAGCGAAATGGGTGACCTGACAGAATTTCCTGCACCCAATGAAGGCTGGGATGCCCGTGAAACGATCGAGAAAAGCGGCGCCAACGTGTTGGTCGAATTATCGTTTACCGACCTCAAGACCGGCGAGCCGGCACTGAGCCACATCATCCAGGCACTCGA
>CAYLSX010000205.1:0-3472 GCA_964386685.1 uncultured Woeseiaceae bacterium
ACTGCGGCCGCAGCGGCAAATCCGGCAAATTGCTGGTAGCGAGATCGGGATACACGATGCTGTTGCTCCGCGTTCGACCAAATGGCATTGAACGGGGGTGCATCGTCACCCTGCATTGATTGCAACGAGTCTCGAAATTGTTGTCTCAGTTTTTCGTCATTCATCATTCAGCTCTTTCATTCGCTCTGTGTTCAATCTGTATTTCGCAAGGCACTCAACCTTCCTGCCAGCGCCTTTTTGGCACGGTCGTAGTGAACTCGTCCCGTGCCGACCGATACGCCCATAACTGCTGCCGCTTCCTCAATCGTCATATCCCTGCAAAAAACCAGTTCCGTGACGTCGCGTTGTCTGGCGGGCAGTGCTTCGACAGCCTTCCAGACCTGGCAGGACGCCCTGTCGTCCATCCGGGCCTCATCCTGGCCCTGGTCATCTGCTCCGGCGGTATAGGTCGTGATCAGTCGCATTCGTGAGGCGATCTGCCGAAACCGGCTCCGAGCGAGGTTCTGGACGACGCCGAAGAGAAAGGTCTTCAGCGACGATTTATTGTCAAATCTCGCCGCCCCGCTCAGCACTGCGACATAAGCCTCCTGCATCAGGTCCTCTGCCGCCGAGCGGTCAAACCCACAGCGGGTAAGGGCCCAGCCATAGAGCTGGATGTGTATGGCTTCCAGTGCCTTGCGCGATACCTGTGGGTTATTAACAAGCGCATCGTCGTCCTTCATAACCCCTCCCAATAGCTTGGTGGCGTATGACTAGGATGCATATGACAGGCCGGACGGATTATTTGGGATGGGAAGCGCTGCCTGCTATGCCCAGGGCGATGACGAATGGCAGGATGCGCTCGGCGAAATCGCCCGGCATGGCCGGCAACCAGGAAAACAGCACCGTCAGCCCGAAACCAGCCAGCATGGCGGCGAGTGTTCCGTGGGCGGATATCGACCGGCCCATCAGCCTCAGGATCAGAATCGGGCCAAACGCAGATCCGAGAGACGACCAGGCGAACAACACTCTGGAGAAAATATCTGCGCGCCAGACCAATGCCAGAATCGTTGCCATGATCAACACGACGACAACGGTTATTCGGCTCTTGCTCAGGCCGCTATCGATTTTGCCCTCGGCCAGGTTCCAGTCGTAGGAAATAGCTGATGCAGCGACGAGTAACTGGCTGTCTGCGGTCGACATGATCGCGGACAACACCGCGGCAAGCATTACGCCTGCGATAACCGGCGGCAGCAGCTCACCAGCAACCCTGAACATCACCTGCTCATAGTCACCGAGATCAGTAAACAAAACTCTTGCGGAGAGACCGACGATCAGCATTCCCGCATAAACAATCACGGCCCAGGTCATCGCGATGACTCGGCCTTGCCGCAAACTCCTCTCATCCTTTAGCGCCATGAATCGATTGACAACGTGCGGCTGGCCCGGATAGCCGATTGTGATGCCGAACAGTCCGAGTACGAAGAAGACAACCATGAGCGCGGAAAGCGACGCTGTCGGAGAACCTGCGCTGCCAGCTGCATCTAGTCCTTGCGCCAGAGCATCGAACCCGCCGACCGCGATCAACGCGACTGCTGGCAAAACGATCGCCGCGACAAACATGAGCAACCCCTGCACGGAATCGGTCACGCTCACCGCCCAGAATCCCCCAAGCAAGGTATATGCGAGAACGATGCCGGCACCAATCAGGATGCTGGTTTGCTTGGACAAAGCAAATGTGGACTCGAATGCTTTGCCGGCCGCCTCGAACTGCGAGGCGACATAGAACGTAAAGCAGAACACGATGATGATTGCTGCAACACGAAGTATGAGGCCTCGCGAGTCACCCAGGCTTACCGGTACGACGACCGCGCTCAGCGTAACGGCGCCCTCCTCGCTCGCCAGTTTCTGCAATCGCGGCGCTATCCAGACCCAGTTGATGAGAAAGCCACCGACGGTCGCCGGGAACAACCAGAGTGCGGGCAAGCCCCACGCATAAGCTACGCCACTTACGCCCAGCAATGTCCAGGCGGATGAGGAGCTTGCTGATGCACTGATCGCTGCAATCCATGGACCGAGGCCACGTCCGGCGAGATAAAAATCGGCGACATCATTGTTACGCCCCTGGGCCCAGAGGCCAACGCCGATCAATAACGCGTTATAGAGGACGAGCGTTAGGAAGACTGAAGTTGTTCCGCTCATTCAACGAGCCGTCTGGCTACCTGCAAACCCAACTACCGTCGACTTTGTTGCAATCATCGGGCGGACCGCGCTCCTCCCAGACATCGAATACTCCCCATTGTTCATGAAGCGGCAGGAAACGCGGGTGCGCCGTGTATCCTGATGCTTTTTGGTATCGGCCGGTGAACTGGAGCGCGTCGGCGTTGTTCCAGGCTGTGTCCTCTTCTCTGACAGTCTTCTCTATGAAATCAAAAAAGTCGTCCAGATATCCGAAATTCAGGTACCAAAAGTACGGAATTAACGCTGCGTTAAAATCTGTCGCTTCGCTGACCATGACGTCCACAGCATTGTCCAGATAGGCTTTGCCGTTTGTCGGGTCGCGCACCGAT
Organism: uncultured Woeseiaceae bacterium; assembly: GCA_964386685.1. Taxonomy (GTDB): domain Bacteria; phylum Pseudomonadota; class Gammaproteobacteria; order Steroidobacterales; family Woeseiaceae; genus JACZWL01. Next base: position 2,550 of record CAYLSX010000205.1, read on the forward strand.
TCGACAAAGGATCTGAACGAGATACCGTCTGGCGACAACGTCTGAACATCGTACTGCGTAGCCAGGCGATCCATGAGACGAATCGCTTGTTCATCTTCTCCACGCATCAAATGATCTGAGACCGCATTTGTAAGGGCAGCAGGAAAACTTAACTCGGCAGCCCTTTCCCAGGACTCGACTGCCTCGACTCGCTTGCCCAGGCCCATTAACACTTCGCCCCGTCTTAAGTGACCCAAAGCCGAAAGCGGTTCGACGATAATCATGCGCTCCGCGACTTCCAGTGCTTTCTGATAGTAGCCAATAGCTGCCAACTCAAAGCTATACCCGTCCAAAAGACTGACATCGCCGGGCACCGCCTCTATGGCCTTTTCCAGGGCCTCCAGTTCCAGCGTCCAGTTCCAGTGGACAGGCTCAGCCGAGGTGCGCAGCGCCTGCGCGAGGACCAGACTGGGATCGATGGCAAGCGCCGCCTGAGCACTCTCGTAGAGGAGTCCCCGTCCTGTCGGCGAGTCGATTAGCCAACCGCTGATTTGCCAGTAAAACAGCGCTTTTCGTGCATGAGCTTCGGCGAACGTCGGATCCAGGCTCAATGCCCGATCCAATAGCGCGATCGGCTGCAACCCATCCCCGATCCCCCAAGACATCGCCAGCGCTTCTACATACAGACTGTAAGCCTCCATGTTGTCTGTCGGGCGATCGACCGCGGGAACTGCGCCGGGCGCAAGATGCATCTGTAGCGCCGTCGTGATTGCACCCGCTACGTCGTCCTGAATATCGAATACATCGGCCATTTTGCGGTCATAGGTTTCTGACCAGATGTGAAAGCCGTCCGCGACGTTGATTAATTGCGCCGTGACACGCAGGCGATCGCCCGACCGACGCACGGAGCCTTCGAGAATGGTGCTTACGCCGAGGGCGTCCCC
>CAYLSX010000206.1:0-3466 GCA_964386685.1 uncultured Woeseiaceae bacterium
ATGTACCTGGATGAGAATGGCGATGTCATCGAAAACGCGAGCCTCATCGGTGGCCAGGCGGCCGCGGTGCCGGGCACTGTCGCCGGCTTCTGGGCGGCACATAAACGATACGGAAAACTCCCCTGGGCCGATGTCGTCGCGCCGGCTATCCGGTTGGCAGCCGATGGATTCGAACCGCCCGGCGAACTTATCGAATATGTCGAAGGCGTAGATGAATGGTTTGGCGATTCCGTCAATTTCAAGGAATATTTCGGCCACATGACAGAAGGCGAGACATTTCGACAGCCCGATCTCGCTGCAACCCTGCAGCGGATCACCGAACTCGGCGCCGACGATTTCTATCGCGGCGAGACAGCCAGGAAGCTGGTCGGTCAGATGAGTCGCAGCAATGGATTGATCACCATGGAAGACCTCGCATCGTACGAGGCCGTGTGGCGCGAGCCTTTACGATCCAACTGGCGGGACTACGAGATAGTGTCTGCTCCGCCACCCAGTTCCGGAGGATTCGCGGTCGTTCAATTAGTCAAGATGAAGGACTATCTCGCTCACTTTCTGGATGGAGTCCCGCATAACTCACCGCAATACATTCACATCATTGCGGAAATGGAAAAACGCGTATTTGCCGATCGTGCTGAATACATGGGCGATCCGGAATATGTGGACGTCGACATGGACGCATTAATGGCCGATGACTACATCGCACGCCGTGCTCAGGAGATCGATCCGGATGCTATTGCCAAATTGGACGACGTGCAGCCCGGTCTTGAATCTCCGGATACGACGCATTACTCAATCATGGATCGATGGGGCAATGCTATTTCGAATACCTACACCATTAACTGGGAGTTCGGCAGCGGTGTCGTCGTGGAAGGGGCGGGATTTCTGCTGAATAACGAGATGGACGATTTTAGCGCCAAGCCGGGCGTACCCAATGTTTTCGGCGTGGTCGGCAATACGGCAAACGAGATTCAGCCGGGCAAACGGCCGTTGTCATCGATGTCGCCGACCATGTTGTTGCGCGACGGTGAGGTGGCGATGGTAATCGGCACACCCGGCGGCTCTACGATATTCACCTCTGTTTTCCAGACGATCGTCAACATACTTGACTTCGGCATGACGCCCGAGGACGCCGTCGGCGCCACCCGATTCCACCACCAGTTAATTCCGCCGGACCTGGTTACCTACAGCCCTCTGCGGCCGCTGCCGCAGGAGACGATATCGGCGCTGGGCGACCGTGGATACCGCGCTGAGCCTCATTTCTTTCCCTTTGGAGACCTGCAGGTCATTGTTCAAAACGGGGACGAAATTCAGGCGGCCTCGGATCCACGCAGGAGAGGCGAATCAAGGATTCTGCAACACTAAGGCACGCTGATCTTGACCCAATACGCCGTCCCGTCTTCGTGTAGATAAACTTCGACCCTTCGTCCTACCTTACAGTCCTCTGCTGCTCCGATACTGTTGGTTTTAGCTGAACCCGTGTCCAGGTAGATCTTTGTGTCTTCAGTAACTTCGATTAGTTTGTCGCTGTCCTCGACCGACATCGTAAAGCCAATTGCGGTCGTTCGTATCGATCGAATTGCACCTACGTATGACTTGACATTGGAGACGCCCGGTGACTCACCAATCGGGATGTAGCGCTCGGTCGCCGGATGGGAGAATGCGAGCGGACCGACGATGAGACCCAGAGTTGTGACAAGAATCTTCAGATGATTACGCACGTCAGTTCTCCATTCGCATTCTGGCGGAGGTCATTTGCTCCATGGCAACCCGTACATAAGCTGTCCGGTCGGGGCCACGTAACGCTGTTATGAGCGCGGTCAAAGCGTCCTCCAGGTCCGCCGCCGCTTTGGGATGAAGGCCGCCACCACGAATTACGTCAATGGCGTCTTGTAACTCAAAGGTTGCGCGCTCGATCAACGTTGCTTGTCGATCATTTCGATCTTCATAAGCCATTGCCGTAAGCAACAACGCATTGCTGGCGCGCAGATTCTCCAACGCATTGACAACTCTCAGAAATGCAGCAACTGCGACGACCTGCGTTGCATCGAGATTAATACCGCTGCCAGTTGCGCCAGCCAGCAATTGACCTGCCGGTGAATCGTTGAATGCGTCGCCATTGTAGAACGCCACTGCGCCCTCGATCGTCTCCACTGAATTGTTGTGGAAAAACGGCCCTGTATCCGCTGCCTCGACCAGAGGCGGTGTGTTGAATTCTCCGTTGCCGGGATTGCCGAATCCGTCGTCCGGCGGGTTCTTTTCCCCGATTAAGTCCGCCGGTTGGTCCGGTAGTGCTTCGACACCGGTATCGAAATTCAGATTGCCAACGCCGGGTCCGAAAATCGCCGGGTCACCATTCGCACCGGCATTGAGATGGCAGGCATTGCATTTGCCCAGCGTATTATCGAGAAAGATTTCCTGCCCGCGCGACACCACTACACTGCGCAAGTTTAACGGCAGTTCCAGTTCCTCTTGTCGTCCAAGCGAGAGCTGGAAGGCCTCCAGGGCATCCAGCTCTTCATCCGTCGGCAGGCGAAAGTCCACCCCGGCGATCCGATTCAAGGTCTTCGGAAAGTGTTGAATTACTGCTCCTACGGCAAAGGAACGCAGTGAGCCGTCTCCTGGCGCGCCGTCGCCCGACCAGCCCGTCCGTGGACCTTGACGGCTATCTATGGATGTCCGCAATGCCAGGGTGTGTGGCACACCTCGCATGTTGAAGTTATTTTCGAGGTCGTCAAAACCATCTTGATTCTCCAGAATCATCGCAAACGCGCGCATCAGGGCCGGGTTCTCAAAATTGTTGGCCAGCGATGAATTCGATTCTGCAACAAATAATGGATCAGCATCCTCCAGCGTGGCAATAAAGGCAGGCGATACGGCAAAATTGTCTTCGGCGCGATGGCACGTCCCACAGGTACGGCCGTTACCTGAGAACGTCTCGTTAAAGAAAATATCCTCACCTTTCAGGATCATCGGATCTTCCGGCGCCGGTCCGGGCATTGTCTGACAGGAAACGATCAGAAGAGCACTTCCGAGAATCCACCAGCGATCGTTCGACCCAAGCATAACCAATTCCTCACCATTTGGATGGAAACAGTTTGCACCTAACCATCGAAATAGAAAAGACCAGATAGCGTCTGTTTTTTGCGACTCTGGGCCACGAATGAAACGGGATGTGACAAATTTGTCCGTGAAAAAACATCGTATTGTAATCTTGTCGTGATCTCCACGTGACATTTTTCCGAAAAACTCACCCTTCGCTTATTTCGGTAAGTCACTCGGAGGTCGTCTAGATGAAATTGTTTTTCAGCGCTGTCCTGGCTGCAGCATTCCTGTTTACCAGTGGTTTCGCGAATGCCGCACAATTCAACGTGCGGATCGTCAATCTTACCAACGGAATCTGGTACACACCGTTTCTGGTCGTTGCACATCCCGACGGATCCAGTCTCTTCACTGTCGGTCAGCCTGC
>CAYLSX010000207.1:0-3431 GCA_964386685.1 uncultured Woeseiaceae bacterium
GGCCACGCCGGAACGGAAGCGTCTCTCGCTGCCGCGCGATCTGGTGCCAGTACGCTTCTCGTCACACAGAACTTCGCGACCCTGGGACAGATGAGCTGCAACCCGGCGGTCGGCGGCATCGGCAAAGGACACCTGACGAAAGAAATCGATGCCATGGGCGGCGCCATGGCGCGGGCGATCGATCGCGCCGGCATACAATTTCGCACGCTGAATGCGAGCAAGGGCCCGGCCGTACGGGCCACCAGGGCGCAGGCCGACCGGCAGCTCTATCGCCAGGCGATAAGGAGCATTCTCGAGAATCAACCCGGCTTGTCACTGCTCGAACAATCCGTCGACGACCTGATCGTCGAAGGGGAGCGAGTTACCGGTGTCGTTACGGCAGAAGGTCAACGCCTCCATGCAACGACCGTGGTGCTGACGGTCGGGACCTTCCTGGGCGGCAGAATCCTGATCGGCGGCACCGAGCAATCAGGCGGCAGGGTCGGCGATGCGGCCTCGAACCTGCTGGCCGATCGCCTGAGGGAATTGCCGTTTCGGGTTGCCCGCCTGAAGACAGGTACGCCACCGCGGCTCGATGGCAGAACCCTCGATTACAGCGTAATGACGGTACAGCCCGGCGATGAACCGCGACCGGTCTTTTCATTTATCGGATCCCGATCGGAACACCCTGAGCAACTTGATTGCCACATCACGAAGACGACGGAAGAAACGCACGACATCATTCGCGGCTCGCTCGATCAGTCGCCCATGTTCATGGGCATTATCGAAGGCGTTGGCCCGCGATATTGCCCATCGGTCGAGGACAAGGTCGTGCGATTCGCCGACAAGTCCTCGCATCAGATTTTCGTCGAGCCCGAGGGACTAAAGACGGACATCGTTTACCCGAACGGCATCTCGACAAGCCTGCCGCATGAAACACAAATACGCTTTGTGCGCTCTATTCCGGGATTTCAGCGCGCTGAAATCACGCAGCCTGGCTATGCGATTGAATACGATTATTTCGATCCGCGCGATTTACGACCGACCCTGGAAACGAAATTCATAAGCGGCCTTTATTTCGCCGGCCAGATAAACGGCACCACTGGTTACGAAGAGGCCGGCGCCCAAGGTCTGCTCGCGGGTATTAATGCCGCGCGTCGTTCCAGGCAACAGGATGATTGGTTCCCGATGCGTCACGAGGCATATATCGGTGTGCTGGTCGATGACCTGATCACACGCGGCGTCAGCGAGCCATATCGAATGTTTACAAGCCGCGCGGAATACAGGCTGACGCTTCGTGAAGACAACGCCGATCTGCGGCTGACGCCGGCCGCGCGCGAGCTGGGCCTGGTCGATGACGAGCGCTGGCGAATTTTCGACACCAAGCGCGAGATTTTGTCGAGAGAACAGGCGCGCCTCACAAAGCTCTTTGTAAAAGACGCAGGCACCAATGCTGCAGAGCTGTTACGGCGGCCGGAGCTCCGCTACCGGGATGTCGTCAGCCTGTCGTCGGTTGGCCCGGGCGAGTGGGACGAAACCGTCGGCACCGAGCAAAGCGAACAGATAGAACTGCAACTGGAGGTTCAGGCCAAGTATCAGGGCTATATCGAGAGACAGCAGCGCGAGATCGAGCGGCACGCGAAACAGGAATCGCTGAGGCTGCCCGACGACCTGGACTATGCGAATGTCACGGGTTTGTCGACCGAGGCCATGCAGCGCCTGCTTAGCGCAAGGCCGGCAACGCTCGGCCATGCATCGAGGCTCGAGGGCATGACGCCGTCCGCCGTTTCGCTGTTGCTCATTCATCTCAAGAAACGCCATATGAAGAAATCGGCTTGAAAAAGGCACACAAAAGACTGGCCTTCCGCATCGCCATTGTGCTGGCGGTGGCGGGAATCGGCGCTTATTTTTATTTCGGCTCGCCGGCCGTTGTCGACGACGACGAGACGGTGCTGCATCGTGGCAACGGTGCGGAGCCCGAATCACTGGATCCACACAAATCCAGAAGCATTCAGGCATCTGATGTGCTGCGGGACATCGGCGAGGGGCTTGTCGGTTACTCGAACGCCGGCGAGCTGATCGCCGCGGCCGCGGAAAGATGGGAGATCTCCGAGGACGGCCGGCAGTACGATTTCTGGTTACGGCCGGACGCCCGATGGTCTAACGGCGAGACGGTGACGGCGGAACATTTCGTATTCAGTTTCCGTAGGCTCGTGAGTCCCGCAACCGCGGCGTTTTACGCGCAGGCGCTCGACGCAATCGAAAATGCTGCAGATATCATCGCGGGTGACAAGACGCCGGACAGTCTCGGCGTCGAAGCGGTGGACGAGTTTCATCTCCGCATCAGGCTGACAAATGCCACGCCGTATTTTCTTGGATTGCTGACACACCCAAGCGCGTTTCCGGTACACCCGCCATCGATCGAACAACATGGAAACGCATTCGCCAAAGCAGGAAACCTGTTGTCGAACGGCGCCTACAAGCTTGACGCGTGGGAACTGGGTTCGGTAATCCACCTGAGCAGGAACGAAAATTACTGGGACAACGCGGGCACTGCGATCGACAAGGTGCACCACTATGTAACACCGGAGCCGCAGGTCGAGCTCAATCGCTACCGCGCCGGCGAACTTGATATTACGACAACGGTCCCACCAGAGGCATTCGCCGCCATCAAGGATAAGCGGCCGGACGAACTGCGGCTTGCTCCGTACCTCGGCGTCTACTATTACGGGCTGAATCTGACTCGCGAACCGTTCAAAGACAATCCCAAGCTTCGACAGGCGCTGTCGATGGCGATCGACCGTGAGATCTTGACCGAGAAAATCACCGGGCGGGGCGAGGCGCCGGCGTACAGCTGGGTACCACCAGGCGTAGACAACTATGAAGCCATCCGGGCGCCGCATGCGGAAATGAATGACGAAGAGCGGCATTCTGCAGCACGACGCTTATATAAAGAGTCTGGTTACGACAAAAATAATCCGCTCGAGGTTGAGATTCGTTACAACACATCGGAAACGCATCAGCGCATCGCACTAGCGGTTCAATCGATGTGGCGGGAGGTGCTCGGCTTCGAGGCCACGCTTATCAATGAAGAATGGCAGGTGCTGCTCTCCAACATGCGCGCCAAGGAAGTGACCCAGGTATTTCGGGCGGCCTGGAATGGCGACTACAACGACGCGCACACCTTCTTACAGGTCATGCTTGGCGGCAACGCAGCAAACATGACGGGCTATGCCAGCGAGAAATTCGACTCGTTAATGCAACGCGCAGCAGAACAAACAGACCTCGGGCGGCGCCAGCTATACCTCGAGGAAGCGGAGCGCGTATTACTGGCAGACCATCCGGTCATTCCCCTGTACTTTTACGTCAGCAAACATCTCGTCAGCCCCCGTGTTCTTGGCTGGGGAGACAATGTGCTGGATTACCATTACAGTCAGCACCTGAGTATCGCC
>CAYLSX010000208.1:0-3414 GCA_964386685.1 uncultured Woeseiaceae bacterium
TACGAGTCCTGCGACACCGGTCGCCGGGCGGGGTAAGGCTGTAATCTGTTTCATCTTAGGTTCTCCTTCGGAAATTTTGCTTGTGCCGGCATGATCGATTAATAGCAGAAGTGCCGGCAGGAAAAGGAAGTCGAGAATCAGGGCAAACACGATGGCAAGCGCCGTCAATAAACCCATGTCGACATTGACTTTGAAGCTCGAGGTCAATAGCACGAGGAAACCAGTTGCGAGGATCACTGTGTTGACAACGATTGCCACACCGACGCTCTTGAATGCATATCGAATCGCGTCGGCGGCCGTTCCACCGCGTTCCCGGCGGGCACGAACATACTTCGAAAGCAGGTGAACTGTGTCGTCGACAACGATGCCCAGGGAGATCGATGCCACTGTTGCGACCGAGAAGCCGACCTCGCCGACGAGTAGTGCCCAGGCACCAAATGCCGTGAGAATCGGCAGGCCATTTGGCACCAGGCTCAGGAGCCCAAGCCGAAAGCTCTGCAACGCGAACATCAGGATGACGGCGATTGCAGCAATGGCCACAATTGTCCCGGCAATCATATTCTCGACATTGCGATCCGAGATGTAGGTGAACATCACCGATGCACTGGTTGGCTTGGCCTGCATCCACGCCGGCATGTTGTCGCTCATCCATCCCTCGGTCGCGTTGAGGAAGCGTTTGGTCTGTATTGAGTTCACGTCGTTCAACGTTGCCGTCACCCGGGTGGCAGACTTATCGATGTTGATGCGGTCGTTGAGGTCGAGTCCGTAGGGTAGGGAAAGCTCATAAAGCAGCAGATATTGGGCTGCCAGTTCACGGTTCTCCGGCGTCCGATAGAAACTCTGATCATCGCCGTGCAAGTTTTTGTTGAGACGCTTCATGATGTCCGAGAATGAGTACACGTGTGCGACCTCAGGCTGGCTGCGCAGGAAGTCCGTGAATGCCTCCAGGTGTTGCAGATACTCGGGCTCGCTCACACCGCCGCTGTCTTGCGCCGGCACCGAATATTCGATCGGGTACATGCCGAAGTGCTCGAGCGCCTGGTCTGATTCGGTTCGAAACTCGATGCGCTCGTCGAAATAGCGTACCCACTGATCGTTGAACTGGATGCTCGGAATGAAGGCGGTCAAGACCAGCGCCGCGCCACCGACACCGATCAGCAGTTGTCGGGGTCGCTTGATGACGAATTCGGCGAGCCACTCCATGGCGCGCTCGCTGCGGTCTGCCTGCTGCGATGGTTTCGTACGATACGGCAGGATGCTGATCAATGCCGGTAGTAGCGTAATGGAATAGGCCCAGGCGGCAGCGATGCCGACAGCCGTGATGTTGCCCAGGTGCCAGAAGGGCGGCGAATCCGAAAAGTTCAGCGCCAGAAATCCAACAATTGTCGTCAACGAGGTAATAGACACTGGCAGGAAATTCAGGCGCAGCGATTCTACCAGCGCGTCATGTTTCGCCATCCCTTCGCGCATTGCCGTGCGCAAAGTCATAAGGATATGTATCGAATCGGCGATGGCGAGCGTGAGAATGATGATCGGCGCTGATCCCGAGATGGGTGTGAGTTTGATGCCCACAAATCCAGCCCAACCCATGCCGACCATGGTCGATAACAGAATGACTCCGACTGTCGCGAGTGTTGCGGGCACAGAGCGCAGTATCAGAAGCGTTAACAACAGGATTACGCCGAACATCACGGGAACGAGCGTGCCCAGATCCGCCATACCGGTTTCGGCAAAGGCGTTATTCAGCATCGAGACGCCGGTCAAGGAAATATCGATGTGCGGATACTGTGTTTCGATTTGTCCGCGCAAGTCACGCGCGTGGGCAACCGCTTCCGGAACCTCGGTGAGACTTAGCTCCGGATATTGCAGCACAACATTAACGGCCGTCACTGCAGCGTCTTGCGTTATGAGTTGATTGAGCAATAAGGGTTCTGCAAGGGCCACATTTCCGCGTCGTGATCGCTCGGCTGCGTTCATCTGCTCAGCATCGCGAAACAGATCCTCTACGATGAGGTCGTCGTCAATTCCGTATGAATGTTGGAAGTTGCTGATGGAATCGACGCGAATGGCGTAAGGAATCTTCCACGCGGCTTCAGTCAGTGTCTCGACCGCCGCAATGGTCTCGGCTGAGAACGCATCGCCGTCGGCGGGCTCCATAACAAACAGGAAATTGTCGTTCTTTGTATAGGTGGCCTGCAGGTCTTCAAATGCTGTCAACTCTGGATTCTCGTCCGAGAAAAACACCCTGTAATTGTTGGCGAACTCGAGATTGCCGGCGCCCGATCCAATAGCCAATGCGCTGGTCACGGCGGCCAGTACTACCAGCCAGCGCCAGCGGATCACGCCGCGCGTCAGACGTTCGGCGAAGCGATCGATTGTTTGAAATGAATTACCCATGATTCTGTACCTTTAATTACCGTTTGGTCAAAAATTATCCACAATAAAAGACTGATTGGTCAACAATTAATCCAAAAAAAAGAAACTGCCTTCATCTGAGCCTCAAATAACAGCTTCGAACTGTGCGTCCAGTAGCTTGTGAGCATCTTCCTTGCTGAGATGGGCGCGCAGATTCGTACCCAGACCGAGCATGAAGGTCATCATCAACGCCGTGATTTCCTGCGGCGTCTTGTCTGTGCGGATCTGCCCAGCCTCCTGGCCACGGCCTACGGCTTCGGCAAAAGAACCTCTCATTCGATGCATGTGATCGTTCATGACCTCCTGAACTTCCGCGTCATGCGGTGCCAGCTCGACCAGGGTGTTAATCGCCAGGCATCCCTTTGGGCAGCTGCAGTCGCCGTCGGCCATATCGAGCATGCCGTGAGTCACCGCGCGGATACCGTCCAGCGGCGTGGCTGCCTGCGCCATCATCTCGTTTTTCATGCTGCGCATGTCCGACAGATATCGCTTCAGCGCCTGGATAAATAAGGTGTGTTTGTCCCCGAAAGCCTGATACAGACTACCTTTGTGCAGACCGGTGGCCTCCATCAGGTCGGCGAGCGAAGTCGCCTCATAGCCCTTCGCCCAGAACGCCTGCATAGCAGCGTTCAGGGCAATTTCGGGATCAAATTCTCGGGGTCTTCCTACCATGGCGAGCGAGTGTAGCGAATAATGACCGATCAGTCAAGAATGAACTTGAACATCGATTTTGTGGTCCAAGCGGGGAACATAAGGAGGCTTTCAATATGAGCAGAAAAGCGGGCGCCGTTCTCAGCACCATCCTGATTTCACTGGCCGCCGCGTCGTGGTCGGCTGACGACACCGATAATGCGCTTGGCATTTCTTTTACCGGTGAGGTCCTGACGCAGCTGTATGTAACGGACGTTCGAAAGAGCGTTGCCTTTTACAAGGCGCTCGGTTTCGAGCATGACTACTACTATGACTATCAGGAAGATGTCTACAGGGTTGAGTGGACCC
>CAYLSX010000209.1:0-3383 GCA_964386685.1 uncultured Woeseiaceae bacterium
TCCGCCCCTGGCCACCAAACACTCAAGGGTGTATTCCGGTCACATGGTTTACACCTTCTACCGGACACCTAATTAACATTTTGTCCGGTATGAACGTTGAGGGACCGGGTTCCATCCGGTCCCTTCCTTTATCGAAGTATCCCAGATCATACTCCAAGAAGCTGACCAGTCAGATCTGGTCGTCGACCTCTCGCGTGCCCACCATTTGGTCGGTGAACATGCTCAAGAGGTTGATCTTGCGTTTTCCGCGGCAGATGCGACCGCAGCGCTTCACTCGAACGGTACGATTTTGGTACGGGTATTCGGGTTCGGGAGGCGGTTCGTAAACCCGAGTCGAAGGTGTATAGACGTCGCCGGGGTAGGCGCCTCCAAGGGCTTGCTTTTGAGTGATTCCTGATAATTCGTTGTGTGACCTGAGTCCGATGTCGCCACCGGACAGTCGGTAGACTCGCATTTTTTGGACATTACATAATGCGCTCAACGCTTGCCCTGATCTTTTTCCTTTCGGGTGCTTCTGCTCTGATCTTCGAATCGTTGTGGTTTCGGCTTGTCGGATTATCGCTGGGCAACAGCGTGTGGAGCGCAAGCCTGGTATTGGCGGCGTTCATGGGCGGCCTGGCATTGGGCAACGGGCTGGTGGCGCGACTGCACAGGCGTGTTTCACACCCCGTGCGACTCTACGCTGCGCTGGAGTTCGCGATTGGCGTCGGTGGAATTGCAGTGGTGCTGGTGCTGCCCCAATTACCGAACGTCCTCGGCCCGGCCCTCGGCAGCCTCGTCGACATGCCGGCTTGGCTTAATGCAGCGCGCTTGACGGTCGCCTTCGGGATATTGGTTATACCGGCCGTCGCAATGGGTGCGACACTGCCTGTCCTTGCCCAGGCACTATCGCGGCAGAATCCCAACTTCGGTGCCAATATCGGTTGGCTTTACGGCTGGAATACCTTGGGGGCAATGCTTGCGGCTTTCAGCACCGAACTGCTTCTGGTGCCGGCGTTTGGCATCCTGAATAGCGGTCTGTTTGCACTGGTGTTCAATTTGACGGCAGCGCTTATTGCGTTGCGCTATTCGCAGACACACGAGACTGTGCCGATGCCCGGTCCTTCCAGGCCGGACGTGCCGCGGGTGATAGGCGTAAGCAGCCGCCGCTACATTGCAGTCGCATTCCTTTCCGGCGCACTGATGTTGGCCCTGGAGGTGGTGTGGTTTCGCTTTTTGCTGCTGACGCTTGATGGTACAAGCCTCATATTCGCTGTCATGCTGGCCGTCGTGCTCGCTGGAATCGCGGTCGGCGGCCTTGCGGCCGCGCAGCTGTTTCAACGCGACGAGCGGGCCTACCGCTGGCTGCGGCACGTCACCGCGGCGTCCGCAGCGTTCGTCGTGCTAACGTACTGGGGTTACGATCTCTTCTCCGTCTACCGCGACCTGCAAGATACAAAGATCGTCGTTTTCATTGGCCTTGCGACATTCCTGATGTTTCCGGTCGCCTTTCTGTCCGGCGTCGCGTTTACAATGGTGAATCGTGCCATCAAGGACGACTTCGAATCGTCCGCTCGCACAACGGGCATAGCGACTTTTTTCAATACGATTGGTGCAATGTTCGGATCGCTTGTCGCCGGTTTCATCTTATTGCCGATGTTCGGCATGGAATCATCCTTCTTTCTTATCGCCGCCATCTATTGCCTTGTGGCATTTGTCGTTCCGCTCTATGAGCAAACTTCGCGGCTCACGATGCTATGGGGTCGCGGCGCGGTCGCAGTCGCAGTCGCGTGTCTCGTTCTGTTCCCGTTCGGCTTAATGCAAAAAACGCACTTCGGCGCGCAACTTGCGTGGCTTCCAGGTCACACGTTGATTGATGCGCGCGAAGGGCTGGTTGAAACAGTTCGCTACTATCGTCGGGATCTTTTCGAACAGCCAAAATACTATCGGCTGGTGACCAACGGCCATTCCATGTCTGCCACCAGCACGGCATCACAGCGATACATGAAGCTCTATGTCTATTTGCCGCTCGCTATCAAGGCGGATATCCAGGATGCGCTGCTCATCAGTTTTGGTGTGGGATCGACAGCCAAGGCACTTACGGATTCGCGCGGATTGCATAACATCGACATTGTGGATATCTCCGAAGACATTCTGGAGATGAGTAAGATCGTCTACCCTGGTGATGAAAATCCGCTACAAGATGAACGCGTTCGCGTACATGTGGAGGACGGCCGTTTTTTTCTGAACTCCACGTCCAAGCGCTACGACTTAATTACGTCGGAGCCGCCACCGCCGATGATTGCGGGCGTTGTGAACCTCTATTCAGAGGAATACTTCACGCTGATCCGCGAGCGACTGAATCCTGGCGGCTACGCGAGTTACTGGCTTCCTGCTGTACAGCTCAAGCCGATCAACACGCTGGCGATCATCAAGGCGTTTTGCAACGCCTTTGAGGACTGCTCACTCTGGTCCGGCGCCGGCCTGGAATGGATGTTGCTCGGATCCAATGACGCTAGTCGCCACAGTGACATGCAGCAGTTTTCCGCTCAATGGCGTGACCCGCAGGTGGGTCAGGAACTGGTTGCGTTGGGCCTGGAGTCACCAGCTCAATTGGGCTCACTGTTCATGGCCGATTCCACGCGGCTCAAGGAACTGACCGCGAATGTTGCTCCGGTGGCCGACAATTTTCCATCGCGCATTTCATCACTATCGGTGGGCGATGATCGGTATATAGAACTTTACGATACGTTAATGGAGGAAGGAGGGCGACTCGAAAGATTCAGCAATAGCGAACAGATCAGTAATCTATGGCCGGCCGAGCTCAAGAAAGACAGCGAAGTTTTTTTTCAATACGAACGTTTGATCAAAAATTATTTCACTGCCGGCACGTACCATCATCAAACCGATCCCTATTTTTGGGAAGCAATTGATGATGTGTTGACAGAAACTTCGCTTAAGACGCTTCCGCTATGGCTTTTGGGGAGCGATCGGGATTCTCAGAGGATTGTCGCCAGCTTGTTGGAGCTGGAAGGATATCGGGATGAATTCGCACTGGAGTTAGCCCGAAAATACGCGTCTGAGCGCGATTATGAGACCGCGTTACGATACCTGAGCAATCACATCGCGACAGTCGACGACGTGTCGGATTGGACGTCGAGATTCCACCTCTATTTATTGGCCAAAAATGGCATGGCGGCCCAGGCAAGACCCGTTATCGCAAACCTCAAGACCATTGGGCGGCCGGGAATCGAAAAATTCCTCGACTGGATCGCCACCAAGTTCGAGTTGAGCAGTGCAGAAAGTTGACTGCAACCGACGGAGGCTGAGCTCGTGCGTGAGTTTTGCGTGAACTGGTGCTGCATCGTCCTGCATAGTAATGCAAATTAAGCAACGGACGCCCC
>CAYLSX010000210.1:0-3323 GCA_964386685.1 uncultured Woeseiaceae bacterium
CATTGCTTCGTAATGGAAGTCTTCTCCGCGCCTCGCATCGAACTCGGCCCTGGCTTCAGCACGCAACTGCGGATTCTCGAATAATTCGATTGCAGCAAGTGCCATGGTCTTTGCGGCGACTTGTGCTCCTTTGAAACCGATACTCGTACCGCTGGCGGCGACTGCCTGCCAACTGTGTGAAGACGTGCCGGGCACCCAGGTTGCGACCCGGAGACCGACTGTCGGTACCGTCATCGATACATCGCCAACATCAGTGGAGCCATATCCCAATTTGACGCCATAGGGCTGCACATCTGCCTGTGAACCGAGTGCGTACTCTGGCGATATTAGGGTTGTATAGAGCTCCCTCGCAAATGCTTCTTCTCTTTCGTCGTATTCAATTCCGCCGACATCATGAAGTTTTTCATCCATCATTTTTGCCAGAGTCTCATTGATGAGTACGGGGTGATTTCCATGAATGATTTCCCAGTCGACGTCGACACCGGTTCCCTTCGCTGCGCCGAGCGCCGCCTGCTCGAGGCGAACCCATAACTTCTTGACTTGTTCCGCGTCGGGATGCCGCAGATAGTAAAAAACCTCTGCGAAGTCCGGCACGACGTTCGGCGCATCGCCGCCGCTCGTTATTACGTAGTGGATTCGGGTTTCCTGCGGCACGTGCTCACGCATGAGGTTAGCCATGTAATTGAACGCCTCGACTCCATCGAGAGCGGAACGGGCCTTGTGTGGTGCGCCGGCCGCGTGCGCGGAGAGGCCGTGAAATCGAAACTTTGCCGAGCGATTGGCGAGGGAGCCACGGGCGCCCGCCCAGTTCTCGTCATCTGCGTGCCAGTGAATCGCGACATCCACATCATCAAACAGGCCCTCTCTGACCAGATAGACTTTGCCGCTGCCGCCTTCCTCGGCCGGTGTGCCGTACAGTCGAAGGACACCGGGCGTGCCAGTCTCTTCGAGCCAGTGTTTTACGGCGATCGCCGCGCCGACGGAGCCTGCGCCGAAAAGATTGTGTCCGCAGGCCTGACCCGCAAGCTTGCCCTCTATCGGGCTGCGGGTGGGGACAGCGTCCTGATTAATGCCGGGCAGGGCATCGTATTCGGCGAGGATGCCGATAATCGGGCCCTTGCTTCCGAACGAGGCAACGAACGCCGTAGGTATGCCGGCGACGCCGGATTCGATCTCGAATCCCTCCGCAGCAAGTGTCTCCTTGATCAAGGTGCTGCTTTTGACTTCCTGGTAGCCGACTTCGGCAAACTCCCAAAGGTCCCGGGCGAGGGCGGATGTTTGCTCATAGCGAGAATCAACGAACTTGATGACGTCACCGGACTCGGCGGCGCCAGCATAGATCGGCATCGCACAAGGGATGAGTGCAAGCAGCAATGTCCTTCGGTACATGGAGAGTTCCTTTGTTCGTTTTTGTTTATAGTACAGGCGCCACCGCCGACAAACAAAAGGCCAGGAGAGTCCTTGCGTGTCATCAGTTTTTTATCGTGACCTCGATGCGAACTATCCGATCGCGATTCGCGGGTAGGGCAGGTATCGGAGAATGACTGCCGGAAACAAGCCGTTCATCGTCATGTCGGCGCCGAATGGCGCGCGCCGGGGCAAAGCCGATCACGCCGCCATACCACTAACGCCGGCGGAGCTTGCTGATAGCGCACAGGCAATACTCGACTGCGGTGCATCGATACTCCACCTGCATGTAAGAGATGATTCGGGCGCACATACACTGGATCCGGATCGATATCGCGCCGCGATTGATGCTGTGCGCGATCAGGTCGGAGACAAGCTGGTCATACAGGTTACGACCGAAGCAGTCGGTATGTATTCGATGGCACAGCAAATGACGGTAGTGAAGGACCTGAAACCCGAGGCCGTCTCGATCGCGCTGCGTGAACTCGTTCCCGATCGAAATAACACAGACGAGGCCGACCACTTCTTCGGCTGGCTCAAAGACAACAGCATATCGCCGCAATACATTCTCTATTCACCGGAGGAGGTGCGTTGGTTCGAAGATTTACGTGGGCGCGGAGTTTTCCATGACGAATTGCCGTTCGTTCTGTTCGTGATTGGTCGTTACGGCACGACCGATTATGGTGATCCGGCCGAAGTGGAAGAGTACCGGCGAGCGCTAGGCGATGAGCGTATTCCCTGGGCTGTTTGTTGCTTCGGGCCACGGGAAGACGAAACGTCGCTGATGGCTGCGACCACCGCTGGACATGCGCGGGTCGGATTTGAAAACAACATGCTGATGCCGGATGGCAGCGAGGCGCCCGATAATGCGGCGCTGGTTGCTTTGGCCGCCGGTCATGCGCGTACAGCCGGGAGAGCAGTCGCGACGGCCGACGAGGTCAGACAGCTACTCGGATGACGCTGCGCGCCTTCGTCTGCGGCGAGCGAGAGCGGCGCTGGCGGAGGCGCTAAAAACACGCAGGTATTTATTCGAGAATGCGCCGCCCAGCTCCCTGTAAACGACGAACAAGCCGCTGCCGATAATCACGATAGCACCCGCCACGACCCACCTGTCCGGAACTTCGTTCCAGATGTAGTAGCCTGCGATCGCGCCGCCAATCAGAGCCGTGTATTCGAATGGGGCGAGCATTGCCGGCGAGGCGCGCCGGTAACCGCCGATAATTCCAACCCAGGCTACGGAGGAACAAGCGCCGGCAAGCATGAACAATCCCCACCCAGCTACGCTCGGCGCAACCCAGTCGCCAGGCAGCAGGATTCCTGAAAATAACACCGGGCCCGTGATGACGTACACGGACAATGAGTAGCTCGTTTCCGTGGTAGAGAGCTTGCGCGCCGTAATTGCCAGGCAGGCGTAGCAAAAGGCGGCTGCGACAACGGCTATGGCGGCAGGCGTCATCAGGCCCGCGCCGGGCCGCAGGATGATGAGCACACCGATGAAGCCGAACACGACGGCTGTCCACCGCCGCCAGCCTACGTGCTCACCGAGAAACGGCACCGAAAGCGCGGTGACCATCAATGGTGCCGTGAACCCTAGTGTCAACGCATTGACCAGCGGCATGCGCGCCAGGCCATAAAAGAAACCGAACATTGCACCTGAGGCGAGAAGCGTGCGCAGCAAATGCCACTTCCATTTTTTGGTCCTGAGGTTTTCGATGCCGCCGTAGCGACGCATCATCGCAATGAATATCAGCAAACCAAATACGCTACGCAGAAAAACGAACTGCTCCAGAGAATAATTTGCGAGCAATGCCTTGGCGCATAGATCCAGGCCCAATCCGCCCGCCACTCCGAGGAGCAGGTACGAGATCGCCGTACCAGTCGAATCACTTGGTGGTTGGTATGACATAGGAAAAGGG
>CAYLSX010000211.1:0-3305 GCA_964386685.1 uncultured Woeseiaceae bacterium
TTGCTCGCCCCGACCGGTCAGGAATTCATTTACGACTGCACCACCGATAACGAGCGACTCGCGCGCGCGGCGGTCTACATCTTCTTCAACGGTTCGCATGACAGCCAGAAGCGTAACGATCTGGGCCGCCGCCAACGGCAGAATCGTCAGCAGTAACAGTTTTCCACGGAAACTGGTACGAATTTTCATACAGCGCGTGTCCCGAAAACTTAGGCGCCCGGATAGGGCTGAATACCGTGCATAGTCGTCAAATTTCAACCGCTTAGAGATATTAAGAGCATTTTGTCAAATGGAATGTGCGGTGGGTCACGGTTAGCTTTGCCGGCCCGGCCATACACTCTTCGGTGGGTAGAAATCGCTTGGGACCTGCATGAGATTTTCTGGCTACACGAAAGCCCTATTTGCTGCCTTGATGCTGGCTGCAACGTCGTCGTATGGCGGTGAGGTCGACGTTTTGGTCCTAGACAAGGACGGGAAGCCGGTCGCCGATGTCGCCGTCTATGCAACCCGGACGGATGGACGAAAGCAGATTGACTCACGCGCGGGTAGCGCCGTCATGGACCAGGTCGGCAAGCAGTTCGTGCCTCACCTGCTGGTCGTGCAGACGGGAACGTCGGTCGAATTTCCGAACAGCGACACCGTTGCACACCACGTGTATTCGTTCTCTCACCCAAACAAATTCACGCTACCGATGTACAAGGGCACGGCACACCCGCCGGTTACGTTCGAACACAGCGGCGTCGTTACGCTCGGATGCAATATTCACGATCACATGCTTGGTTACATTCTGGTGGTCGACAGCGCGGCATTCGCAAAGACCGATGAAAATGGCAGTGCGTCGCTGTCGCTGGACGATCCGCAAGATTATGAGATCAAGATCTGGAGCCCGCGCATTCGAGATGGAGGGGAGCTCTTGACCAGGACCGTGGTCAGCTCCGATCCCGCCGTCAGCTTTCGGTTAGCCAAGAAACTTAATCCTCCGCATGGAGAACAATCGGTGTCATGGCAAGAGTATTGAATCAGGTCTTCGTAATCTTCTCGATTTTCGCAGCAGTGTCGGCGGCAGCGGCCGAGACGCCGGACCGCTACAAACTGCATACGGGAATCGACGTGAGTTATGTCGACGCGTCAGGTTACCAGTCCTGGACCGAGGGATTCGTCGGCAAGTTGCGCTACGACGACAACAACGACGGCCTGATGTTCAGTCGGGCATTTGCCGAATACGAATATCAGATTACAGATACCTTCAATGCCCATGCGGCAGTCGAAGCCTATGACGACGACATTGGCTCGACCGTGGATTTCACTGAAGCCTATGTCGAATGGCGGCCGGTGCCGCAATCGGAAAACCGCTACCGGCTGAAGGTCGGCGCTTTCTATCCGCGTATATCGCTAGAGAACGTTGCGGCGGGCTGGAGCAGTCCATACACGATGAGCTCCTCGGCAATCAACACCTGGGTTGCCGAAGAGCTTCGAACAATCGGTGCGGAACTGACATGGTCTCGCCGGCCGGCGATGCTCGGCGGTGCCCATACGATCAGTCTGCAAGGCGCGTTTTTTGTCGGCAACGATCCGACAGGATCGTTACTGGCGTGGAAGGGTTGGTCGGCACACGATAGGCAGAGCCGTTTCGGCGACGAACTACCGCTGCCGCCGCTGCCACTGATCCAGCCCGGTGAGTTGTTCGAAGCACAGGATCCGTATGTCGCTCCATTTCGCGAAGTCGACAACGAGGTTGGTTTCTACGTCAATGGTGAGTGGCAGTTCGGATCACGTTTGCGAGTGCGAGCGATGCACTACGACAATCGCGCGGTTCCGACGGAGATCGACGATGGACAATACGCCTGGACGACAAAGTTCGAGCACATCGGCGCACAATACTCATTGGCGGACGGGTGGGATTTGCTATTTCAATGGATGTCGGGCTCGACTGTGATGGGCCCTGTCGTCAATGGAGCTCACCTTGTCGACGTAGAGTTTGATAGCAAATACCTCATGCTGACAAAGGCGTATGAGCGACATCGTTTTTCGATGCGCTACGACAAATTTGATGTGACGCAGAACGATGATACGGATGACGATAACAATTCGGAAGACGGCCACATCTGGACCTTCGCCTACTTCTACGACTTCTCCGACAAGATCTCTTTCGGCGCCGAGTCGCTGGTCATCAAGACGCATCACTGCGGTTGGAAGTATTACGACATTGAGACCACCTTGACTGAGAAGCAGCTTCAATTCACCGCTCGGCTACGATTCGGTAACTGAGGTCAAAAAAGGGCTCTGACCCCTTTCTTATTCCTGCGCCACTAAAGATTATCGGCGAAGCGACTTAAAGCGGATTTGTACTTGCGGCTCAGCTTCAGCTCGTGGTCGCAATCGAGCTTGAGGAAATACTCGCCATTGCGATGGGGTCGCAATGCTTTGACACGGTTTCGGTTGACGATCGCCGAGCGGTGAATCCGGACGAACATCGCCGGATCGAGAAGTTCTTCGAGACGCTTCATGGTGCCGCGAAGAACGAATATCTCACCATTGACATGCACACACATGTAGTCGCCGGCCGCATCCACCCAATCGATCGAATCGACGTCGACGCAATTTGTCTGCCGGCCGTCCTGAATGGCGAGTCGCCGAGGAAACCGCGGTTCATCCTTGTCCGCTTCCACCAGCGCCTTGTCCAGCGTCAATTCCTTCCCGGTGAGTTCGCAGATGAATTTCAGGAGCCTCGACCGGTGTGTGTGGGCTTCACGATCATCCAGCGCAATTCGAGCGCGTTCGACAGCTTCGACGAGGCGTTCGTCATTGATCGGTTTTAGCAGGTAGTCGAGTGCGTTGGCATCGAATGCGCGGATCGCGTATTCGTCAAATGCCGTGACGAAAACGACAATCGGCATGTTGCTTCCGGACATCTTGCGTAAGACCTCGAATCCATCCATGCCCGGCATTTGAATATCGAGAAACATCAGGTCCGGCGACGAGTCCGTTACGGCGGCGAGCGCTTCTCTGCCGTTTCGGCACTGGCCAACGATCGAGACACCAGAAAGTTTCTGCAGCCTGATTTCGAGGCCCCGCCGTGCGAGTTCCTCGTCGTCAACTATTAGCGTTCGAAGTGTCTTCATCAGTCTCGAAAGGAATATTTATCGTAACCACCAGGCCGCTTGGATCGTTCGGCGCCAAGGTAAACGCCTGTCGATCACCATAGAATTGCTGGAGTCTCTCCCGGGTATTCTGCAGCCCTACCCCTGAACCGTTGTTTGATTTCTGACCATTATTCAGACCCGGGCCGTTGTCGGAAAGTTTCA
>CAYLSX010000212.1:0-3305 GCA_964386685.1 uncultured Woeseiaceae bacterium
TACAAGAACAGCAGGCGGCGGCTGAAGAGTCGGAACAAGAAGACGACGAAGACGAAGACGACGAACAAACCAACAACATAAACTAAATTTCAGGCGCGGGGCCGACCCGCAAACGATGCTGATGAGCGACAGCAAACTCGTCCTCGTGGACGGATCATCCTATCTATATCGCGCGTACCACGCGTTACCCAAGCTTACGAGCTCCCGTGGCGAGCCGACCGGCGCGGTGCATGGCGTGATCAGCATGATATTGAAGCTCGCGAAGGAGCAGGAGACAGAGCACTTCGCGGTGGTATTCGACGCTCCCGGGAAAACCTTTCGCGATGAACTGTTCGATGCCTACAAAGCGAATCGGCCGCCCATGCCCGATGACCTTCGCCTGCAAATAGAGCCGCTGCTTGAAGCTGTGGCGGCCATGGGTTTGCCGTTGCTGCGAGTCGAAGGCGTCGAGGCCGACGACGTCATCGGCACCCTGTGCCGGCGCGCCGCAGCACAGGGCATGCAGGTGCTGGTATCGACCGGCGATAAAGACCTGACGCAACTCGTCGACGACAATATCACCCTGGTCAACACCATGAGCGGCACAGTACTGGATCGCGAAGGCGTCAAGAAAAAGTTTGATGTCTTTCCGGAGCAAATCATCGACTACCTGGCACTGGTTGGCGACAGCTCCGACAATATTCCCGGTGTACCGCGCGTCGGCGCAAAAACTGCCGCCAAGTGGCTGAACCTGTACGGTAGTGCCGCATCGATCGTCGAGAATGCCGATAAGATAACAGGCAAGGTTGGCGAGAGCCTTCGTGAAAATCTCGACCAGCTCAAGTTATCGCAGGAGCTGGCCACGATCCGGCAGGACGTCGAATTGTCGCTGGGCCCGCAAGAGCTGAAGCGTTCCGCCGGGGATATCGAGACGCTGAGGGCGCTGTACAGCCGCCTGGAACTCAAAACCTTGTTGCGACAATTGGGCAGCGAAAGCACAGACATACCGGAGAAACCAAAGAGCCCGAGTAAGGGCAACTACCAGACAGTTCTCACCCAATCGGAGTTCGAAGCCTGGCTGAAGAAAATTGACAAGGCCGCGTTGACGGCAATTGACACTGAAACAACCAGCATCAATTACATGCAGGCGGAACTCGTCGGCATTTCCCTGTCGGTGAAGACAGGCGAAGCGGCATATGTGCCAGTAGCACACGATTACCCGGCTGCACCGGAGCAGCTCGGTCGCGACTCCGTATTGGCAGCGCTTAAAGCATTTCTAGAGGATCCGGAAAAGAAAAAGGTCGGCCATCACCTCAAGTACGACGCGCATATCTTTGCACGCTACGGTATTGCATTGCGCGGTATGCAATACGATTCAATGCTCGAATCCTATGTCCTGAACAGCGTCGCGACGCGACACGATATGGATTCGACAGCGCGCTTTTATCTCGACATCGACACCATTCATTTCGAAGATGTTGCCGGTAAGGGAGCGAAACAACTTACGTTCAACCAGATCGACCTGGAGCAGGCTGCGCCTTATGCCGCCGAGGACGCGGACATCACGCTCAAGCTTCACGAGCACCTGTGGGGCGAGCTGCAGAAGACTGACGCGCTGAAGAATGTGTACCTGGAAATCGAACAACCACTGGTGCCGATATTGCTCGGAATGGAAGAAACGGGCGTACTCATCGATCGCGAAATGCTCAGGAAGCAAAGTGGCGAGCTCGCCAAAAAAATGGCTGGCCTGGAATCCAGTGCGCACGAACTGGCCGGCGCTCCATTCAACCTGGGGTCGCCAAAGCAGCTCCAGGAAATTCTGTTCGGCCAGCTCGGCCTGCCAGTGGTGCGAAAGACACCGAAGGGACAACCGTCGACTGCTGAAGATGTATTGCAGGAACTGGCCCAGGACTACGAACTGCCGCGGGTCATTCTCGATTATCGAAGTGTCAGCAAACTGAAGAGCACGTATACGGATAAATTGCCGGAACAAGTAGCCGTGGATACCGGACGCGTTCATACCTCCTATCATCAGGCGGTTGCCGCCACTGGACGATTGTCGTCCACGGATCCGAACTTACAGAATATTCCGATCCGGACTCCCGAAGGACGCCGCATTCGCCAGGCATTTATTGCGCCGGCCGGCTCCGTCTTGCTGGCCGCCGATTATTCGCAGATCGAGCTCCGCATCATGGCGCATCTGTCAGGCGACGCCGGATTGCTGGAAGCATTTGCGGACGATCGCGATGTACACAAGGCGACCGCTGCAGAAGTATTCGAACTGGATCCCGATGAGGTGACAGCGGATCACCGACGTTCGGCAAAGGCCATCAACTTTGGCCTGATGTACGGTATGTCGGCATTCGGTCTCGGCAAGCAATTGGGTATCAGTCGCCACGAAGCGCAAGAGTATGTGGATCTGTATTTCGACCGCTATCCGGGCGTAAAGAAATTCATGGACGACATACGCGAGCAGGCGCGGCAATGCGGATTCGTCGAAACGGTCTTCGGACGCCGTCTTTATCTCCCTGACATCAACGACCGCAACGCGCCGCGGCGCCAGTATGCCGAACGTAGTGCAATCAACGCGCCGATGCAGGGCACTGCCGCCGACATCATCAAGCGCGCAATGATTGCCGTGCAGCACTGGCTCGATGAAAGCTCCGCGCCTGCCCGCATGATCATGCAGGTACACGATGAACTGGTGTTCGAAGTTGCAGAAGAATCCGTCGATGAGGTGCGGGCCGAAGTCGTAGCCCTGATGAGCGCGGCGGCCGAGCTCTCGGTCCCCCTCAAGGTCGATGCCGGGGCTGGCACCAACTGGGATCAAGCACACTGAACTTCAGCTTCCAGGTTTGGAGATTCCCTTATTAATCAATTAGTTGTTTACGTCGGGAACTACGGACGAGAAAAACGTTCCAACTACCTGAGTGAGTTAGTCACTTGTCCGCTTACCTCCCTAAGCGGGCGTGCAACACGGTTACCCCAAACCTGTTGCGTACCTAAACCCCGGATGTTCGTCGAACATGCGGGGTTTTTTTGTGCGGTCGGAATCGCTCGCTGGGGCAATCCGCCTGCAGTTTCCAAATTGAATTACATATGACCGGTGCGGATTGATCACGACCCGATCCGCCCACGAGGCACAGACTGGCTCGGTGCAAGGTGCGGATCGATCTTCAGTGGCGAGCATGATCACTGCGAGTACGCACTTTTGACTAAAGATCAATGCGCGATTGACCGTATGCCGGTTGTTGACATCGGAGGCGCATTGGGTCGTGACTTTCGCTTCGCGAAAGCGCCAACGGCGTCCAAATTCGCTCCAGGCG
>CAYLSX010000213.1:0-3288 GCA_964386685.1 uncultured Woeseiaceae bacterium
TGCTCCAGCCGCACGCGTGGCGAAATCGCCAGTGCAGCCTCAGCCAGGCTGTCGTCATCCTTACAAAGATCGAGGAAATCGCAAACCGCAATGCTTTCCACGATGGCGTCGCCAGCGTCATCCCCGAGGTCCCCTGAAATACTGTGCATATGAACCCAGTTGTCATCGCTGCGCCTGCGCAGGACGATGATACCGGGGTCGATGGCCTGGACGGCATGCTGCTCGAAGTACTGCAGCCACTCATCGTATGCAGCATCGCCCTGAGTGCCTTCTCCGATCAGGTCACTGGTCCTCTGTGACACATACTGCGCCGGCGTCAACGCGGCGCTACGCAATATCCACGCATCGCATTGCGTATCCCGAACCCACTCTGACACTCGATCGCTCCAGAGTTCGCCTACGATCTCGACCCACTCGCAAAGCATTTGCAAATGGCCACCCTCAACGAGGTGATCGCTTGCCTGACGGACAATCTCTCGACAAAACTGGTCAAGTTCCATCTCGTTGTCGCGGTAGACGAATTGCTGACCGGGCCCGATCACGAACGGCGGGTTGCATATGATGAGATCGAATCGCTGTCCCGCTACCGGTTCGAACAAGCTGCCCTCAATGCAATCGACATTGCTGATGCCATTCAACATCGCGTTGAACGCCGTGTACTGAATCGCAGCGGCGCTGATGTCCGACGCAACGACTTTCTCGCTGTGCCGCGCGGCGAACAGAGCGTGAATTCCGCAGCCGCAACCGAGATCCAGGCATCGGTCAACATCGCCACGCATCGTAACTCGGCGCAGAAAATCGGCCGAATGCGTACTGGCCGGAAGAACGAAGTCAGCAGCCTCAGGTGTGCCAAGCTTGCGAAAAGCGTCCGATGCAAACAGCAGGTCGTCGACAGGAACGATCACGATGTTTGCGTACAACCAATCATCGGCCGTCGCGAGCAGCCCGAATTTCACGCAGTTGTCGACAAACTGATCGGAAAGCGTTTCGCGCGCTGCGGTGGCATCCACCGATTGGCCCAGCAGGAACAAGCGTAGATAGGTGTTGAGTGGCGTAATAGAACGAGTAAGGTGCATCGCGAGCGGCATTTCGCCCGGCGTCGGTGGATTGGACGATCCCAACAGCTCTCGAAGTCCTTCGGATTGATAACCGGCCTGATCGAGGCGCTTTCGAAATCCCTGCATCCACTGCAATTCAGGTATTTTTTTCATGTCCGGTCTGTTCCAGTTTCGATAACGGATTGAAGCATATACCTCGACGTGCCTGCTACTGCAAGTCGGGCGCGTGAGCAATGATTGACAGCAGAGGCCCGATGACCGGACACTATTGCCTGGTTTCCAGAGTGAGTTGGCATTGAGCACGTTTCGATCTGCCCTGCGCAATAAAGACTTCGTTATAACGGCGGAGCCAGTGCTGCGTCCTGATACGACAGCCGACGAGTTGTGTCAGGTGGTGAGATGTTTGCGCGATTCTGTCGACGCCGTTCAAATTGGAAATGATCGCTATGCCGATGGCCCGATCGCGAGCTTGGCGGCGGCGAGCATTATTCTGGACGCCGGCGCCGACGTAGTACTGCGCATGTCGTCTCGCGACCGCAACAAGCTTGCGTTGCAGGGTGACCTGATCGGAGCAGCGGCGCTCGGCGTGCGCAATGTGTTGCTGGAGCGCGGACGAAAACTGCCTGACTCCCTGAGGGGTAAGGTCAAGAGTGTTTTTGATACAACCAGCAACAAATTTCTCGCGATGGCGAAGCTTGTTGGAGAAAGTGCCGATGATCTGCCGGAATCTGGATTCACCCTCGGATCGTCGGCTACGATTGTCGAACCCGACAAGAACTGGCAGGGGAGTCGACTCATCGAAAAAATCGATGCCGGTGCGACGTTCCTGCTATCACAACCGTGTCTTAATTCCGGGCTTGTTGCCAAGTATATGGCGGGTGTCGTGTCGCTCAAACTGACGCACAGGGCCTCCATTCTCGTCGAGGTCCCGCTGCTGGACTCCGGAATTGCGGCCAATGCCCTGAAATTGGCGGACGCCGGAGCACCGCTTCCGCGGCAGCTGGTCAAACGCATTGCAGACGCTTCCGATCCGGTTGCTGAGGGCGAATCCGTATGTGCCGAAGTCGTGTCCGAGGTTGCGAAAATTGCCGGCGTCAGTGGTATCAATATCCTGTTCAGTGGCGACGTCGGACGGGTTTTGTCAGTCCTGGGGAAATGCGAATGGCCAGACGGCCAGGCCATGGATCGCGTTTCGAATATCCATGGAAAAATTGACTGAAAATACCGTTTCGCCACTTGTCAGGTCGAACACCGTAATCGTCGATGGTGATGAACCAACCGCGACGAGTTGCTCGCTGATCGCGCACAGGCCGCGGCCGAAACCCTGGCGGGCGACAGCGGCATCGTCGACGCCGGCGAATTCGATTATCTCAGGGTCGTATTTTGGGTACGCGAACTCCTGCTCGCGGCCGTCGCGGATTACGTAGCGCAGGTAGTCGGCGGTTGTGTCGTTAAACAGGACCCCATCACCGAAAAATTGAGCATTGTGCGTCCCCTGTGGCAACTCGACCTGCGGCAACAGGCGCATCTCTGCGCCCAGACCAATGATTCCATTGGTACGCAATCCGGAAAAACTGAGCCCGCCGTCATCGACGCTCACACAATTGATGTGCAGCTTGTTGCTGGCGTGTGGTCCGACATCGGAAACAGGGTCAAAGCGAAACGCCTTCCAAACACCGTCGCTCATCGTTGCCTGTATTCCCCAGGTAAAGCATTGTTCTGCGAGACTGAAAGCGAGGATGCTGTCGAAGCCCGTACTGGTCATGTACAGCACGTCCCGGTGAATGGAAATTTCGTGGCAGTGCTTGAGATATCGGCAGCGAAACGATCGCAACTTTTGAAACTGCTGGTCATAGACAAACAGCTCGTCGCTGGCAGCAATATAGACTTCGCCGTTCCATATCTCGATACCGCGCAGGCCGCGATCCCAGCCGCGACCGGACCAGTCGATGTCGGCCGTATTCCAGTCGAGGACCTGATGTACTGACTGGCTGGCAGGGTCGACAAGGTAAACTCCACCATGGCTTTCGCCCTGTTCACTGCCGCGTACAACTGAGGTCGCGATGAGCGGCGGGATGTCGGATACTGACTGAATAGGATGATTCATCGGGTCGTTACGGTATAGGAATCAATAGGTTCGGGCAACAGTCATGAGTGACATCGGTACTGACAACTTAACGGCGCCTGAGTGACAATGTGTGATGAGTAAAAGTTCATCGCTGTACAAACG
>CAYLSX010000214.1:0-3260 GCA_964386685.1 uncultured Woeseiaceae bacterium
CCGGCAGCCAGAGGATCGAGTACCGGATCGCCGGGATTGACGTAACGATCGACGGTGTTGTCGTCGTCTACGTCGAGCCCGAACTGCAGCTGAATATTTTCAACGCCTGGTGCCACTTCCTGATCATCAACGTCAGGTGCACCGCCATTTATGACCAGCGTCTTACGTCGCAGGGTTGGAACGCCAGGTATCAGGGTCGAGCTGTCAGCAACGTAATAGGTGTTGACCAACAGGTTGTGCGTTTCCGACCCAGCGGGATCGAATGCCCCTGGAACATTGCCGTCCCAAAACACTTCACCCTGAATACGGGTCGACTGAATCTGCAGGCGACCGGCCTGTAACGGCGCTACTGCGACAGTCGTGCGCCGAGTCGTAATCGTGTCGGAATTCGGCTGGGCAACACCGATGCCCATTGGATCCTCCGGACAGGGCAGGCCGTAGCCATTATTGTCGCCGGTAACGGGATTGCCAAGATCGAGCGCCCATAAGGCACCGCAAGGGATAGCGCCGGTCGGCGCTGTCAGCGGATTCGGGTCACCGGGTTCCGAGCGACCGACGATGGCGAAACCGCGGCTCTGTCTGCCCCAGTTGCTGGCCATGCGAAGGTCGGCTTCGATCGTGTCCATCGCGAACTGCGCAGTTTCCTGCACGCGCGCTATCGATTCGTTGACAACAAAAGCTTCGCGGCTCTGGTTATAGACCTGCACCGCACCGATCATCAGAAACGACCCTATCGACAGGGCGACCATCAATTCGACGAGTGTTACACCAGCTTGTCGTCTCATACCCTTCATATTCGAATACCTGTTCATCATGAGATCAGATCGGAAATACCGGAATCGTGATGGAATACGATCTGGCGCCCTCAGGCTCATTCCATTGCACGAGAATTACATACAGCGGCGGGACCGGTCCGTTGTTAAATGTGACAACGACGGTACCGGTCGGCAATGTATCCCTGGCCTGCTGGGCCCAAAGGAAAATGTCGTTCGAAGCCATTGCGGCAGGCGTGCAATCGATGCCGCCATCGACGCAGTTGCTGTTCGCGCCGGCCCCGGCGTATGCACCACCCGCTCTCGGATTGGCCCGAATACGATCGGCGATGTCGCCGGCAAGCGTCACGGCATGATGGCGAAACAACGATGTGCGGCCTGCCTGCATGCTGTGCACGTAAAGGCCGGCGATGCCAAGCATGCCGACCGACATAATAATAAGTGCGATGAGCACCTCGACCAGCGTAAAACCCTGGACGCGTTTAGAACCAGCTATTGAATTTGTTTTTGATCGCATGTGTCTGGATCCAGCTATTGAATAAGTATAAGAATGGCGCCCGAAGCTACGGGCATCCCCCGGCACCGGCTATCTGGCCGACGTCGCGCAGCACGGTGGCACGCCCAATCGGTGTTACAACGAGAAATCTGGCAGCAGACATACCGCCGGCTGCAACGATGTTGCCGCGTCCATCACAGATGACTGCGGTCACTAATGACGGCTGACCACCTACGTCGCCACGGCCGAGACCGGTCGGCGCGAAGCCGAAATAATCGGCGGCGGCATTCGTCGAGATATTAATCGCGACATCAACAGGCGGATGTGCACGGAGAACGTTTTCTCCCGCGCCGGCCCTTTGAATGTCGCCGTTCAGATCGGCGAAAATAATCCAGCCCTGATCGAAGGTCGCGCCGTCGCAGAGCGCTGCACCCAAGGGGTTCGCGCTCGCACAAATGGTCACGAAAGACTTGGAGCGAGCCGCCGCGGAGCGCGCGAGCTGGAAGCTCGAGTGCAGGTCATTGGCGGTGCCTGTAATGCGGCTGTTCTGCGTGAAATCCCTGAAACTCGGGATGCCGACGGTCAGGACGATCCCGATCACAAGCATCGTTATGAGCAACTCGTAAAGCGTGAAGCCGTGTTGGTATCTTTTTGTCATGCGGGCAATATACGCATGATATTCAAAGGCTTTATAAGTATCCGACAAACGGCAAATAGCGCCCGACAAGCGGTCAAAAAAGCCTCCGCCATTTAACTTAATCCGGGCATTCGTACGGCCGGCCGCGTCTGTCCTGCCGTGCGACACGAGGGCGGCCCGTGTAGCTGATGACGAGTGCGCGTGCGGTCGCGCGTCCACGGCGATCACAGAAGACCAGGGTGCCATTGGTGGCTCTGAGCTCTATCGCCCGCCAAGTGAAGGTCTTTCGGTTGGACATAATCCAGGCATCCTGATCGACCGGATGGTGGCTCAGAATGGCCTCGTCGTCGTCCCTGGCTACCGGGTAGTCCCGGTCCGTATTGACGAACATCATCCAGCCCATCGACCAGTCGAAATTCGGTTCACAGACGAGGCCGTCGTAGCTCGGACAGATCGTTATGGCCCGTCGTCGAGCTATGGAGCCCTTGCGGGCAAGGTGGACGGCGTGAAAGAGTGCATTGACCTCCACTTTCAGACGATGGTTCGCGACGATGCTGCCGAACGACGGTAAGCCGAGCGTCAGCACCAGGGCGACCAGCGTCATCGTCATCAGCAGCTCGTACAGGCTAAAGCCCCGATGCGCGGCCGGATATCGCATGACAAACCTCCCTGTTTGACGCCATCAGCCTAGGCCCCTGACGCGCGGAAATATGCTGTCAAATTCGGGCGTTAGGGCGAGATTTAGCCGCCGAAACGCAGGCCTGCAGAGAAAAACCGCTTAGAATTGGTCTATACTGCGCATCCCCTGATTGTTTGGAATTACCGTCATGTCCAGATTGGACATCCTGTCATTACTGAAAGACCACGACGTCATGCCGACACCACAACGCATGGAAGTTGCCGAGGTGTTGCTGGATCGTGCCCAGCACCTGTCGGCCGACCAGATCATGGACAGGCTGCGGGACGTGGGCAGCCAGGTCTCCAAGGCGACCGTGTACAACACGCTGAAGCTATTCAGCGAAAAATCGCTGGTAAAAGAAGTGAACGTCGATCCGAGCCGCAAGTTCTACGACTCCACGACGCATGCCCACCACCATTTTTATCATGTGGATACGGGTCATCTGTCAGACATACCCGCAGACCAGGTCAGCATCATGAGCCTGCCGGATCTGCCCGAGGGCACCGAGCAGGAGAGCGTTGAGGTTCTTATCAGAGTGCGGGACAGAAAGGCCTGACACTCTAATAAAGCAACGCTATACTCGCGCCGCTGCCCCCAATGCCGGTATAGCTCAGTTGGTAGAGCGCCTCATTCGTAATGAGGAAGTCCGTGGTTCGAATCCGCGTACCGGCACCA
>CAYLSX010000215.1:0-3232 GCA_964386685.1 uncultured Woeseiaceae bacterium
CGACGGCTTCGTCGACATGTATTGGGACGAGTCGAAGGGCAGGCTGCTTCTCAAAATCGAAGCATTCGACGAGCCGTTTCTCTATCAGTCGTCACTTGCGAGAGGCGTGGGGTCGAACGATCTTTTTCTGGACCGCGGCCAATTGGGTTCGACGAGAGTCGTCGAGTTTCAACGCTCCGGTCCAAAAGTGCTGCTGATGCAGAACAATCTCGACTATCGCGCATCGAGTGACAATGCGGATGAACGACGTGCCGTCGAAGAGTCTTTCGCGCGATCTGTCGTATGGGGTTTTGAGTCCCTGGGCAGTGTCGGCGATGCGACGATCATCGACGCTACGGAATTTCTGATCCGGGACGCGCACGGAATCGCGCTGCGGCTGAAAACGGCAGAGGAGGGCGAGTACGCGGTTGACGCCTCCCGTTCGGCGATTTACTTGCCGAGAACGAAAGCGTTTCCCGATAACTCGGAAGTTGAAACCGTTGTGACATACATCGGGCAGCCGACGGGGCAGTTCTTGAAGACGGTGGTTCCGGACCCGACGACGATCACCGTGCATTTGCACCACTCGTTTATTCGCCTGCCGGACGATGACTACGAGCCGTTACCGTACGACCCCAGAGTCGGTATGTTCGGAATGGGTAATGATACGGAAGGATTTCTCGACTATGCGGCGCCGATTGGCGATTCGCTTAGAGTCGCCTACGCGCGCCGTCACCGGCTGGAGAAAAAGGATCCGACTGCCGAGGTCAGTGAGGCGGTTGAGCCCATTGTGTATTACCTGGATCGTGGTGCGCCCGAGCCGGTCAAGTCAGCGCTGATGGACGGCGCTTCCTGGTGGAACGAGGCCTTCGAAGCCGCGGGTTATAAGGACGCGTTCCGCGTAGAGCTGATGCCGGAAGAGGCCGACGCGTTGGATGTGCGCTACAACGTCATTCAATGGATACATCGCTCGACGCGTGGCTGGTCATACGGGTATTCCGTCGTCGATCCCCGAACCGGCGAGATCATGAAAGGCCATGTTTCGCTCGGTTCCCTGCGCGTGCGTCAGGATTATCTGATTGCTGAAGGGCTGCTCGCGCCCTATGCCGACGAATCTGTGCCCGATGCAATGCTCGAGATGTCACTCGCGCGAATACGGCAGTTGTCTGCACACGAAGTCGGTCACACCCTCGGCCTTGAGCATAATTTTGCGGCAAGCACGCAGGATCGTGCTTCTGTCATGGACTACCCGTTTCCGTTAATAAAAATCGACGACAGTGGCGCGCTCGATTTATCAGACGCGTATGACACAGGTATCGGTGAATGGGACAAACGAGTCGTCTTGTACGGCTACCAGGATTTTCCTGAAGGTACAGACGCGAATGAAGCGCGTGACAAGATTGTTGCGGATACGATTTCATCCGGCTGGAAATTTGTAGCCGACTCGGATGCGCGTTCCGTCGGCACCGCGCACCCGGACGGCAATCTCTGGGATAACGGTGCGGACGCCATCAAGGAGCTCGATCACCTTCTAAAAGTGCGTGACTTTGCGCTGCGGCGGTTCTCGGAACGCAACATCAGACCAGGGCGGCCGATGGCGACGATCGAGGAAGTCCTGGTTCCCTTATACCTTTTGCATCGATTCCAGATTCAGGCAGTCGGCAAACTGATCGGTGGCAAATACTTCCGCTACGCGATGCGCGGCGACGGGCAGGAAGTAGCAGCGGTCGTCGATGCGGACAGGCAGCGAACGGCTATCGCCATCCTGCTGCATACGCTGAGTCCCACTGTGCTTCGTATTCCGGATGAGCTTGTCGACTCGATCGCGCCGCGGCCGCCGGGATTCAATAAGACGAGAGAGTCATTTCGCGGCGATTCAGGCGTGGTTTTCGATCCATTTGCTGCGGCGGAAAGTGCCGTGGCGCTGACGCTCGACGTGCTGCTGGATCCGTCGCGCGCTACGCGCATGATCGCGGGCAACGCACGACAGGCAGGCATGCCCGGTTTCGGTGAGTTAACGGAGTCACTGGTACGGGCCACGTGGTACTCACGACAGCGCCCGGATATCGAAGGTGAAATACAGCGCTCGACGAACAGTCTGGTGTTGGAACGGTTGATGTTGCTTACTATCAATCCCGAAGTGGACGAGCAGGTTCGGGCGATCGCATTCGACAGAATTAGTGAACTCGATAACTGGCTGGCGACGCGGATCGCCCGTGAAGGTGCGCGGCGATGGCGGGCGCATTACCGGTTCGCCAGGCATCGAATTCGGCGCATGCTCGAAGATCCTGCCAGCCTGGAAACACTGGTTCCGGTTTCGCCACCGCCGGGCTCACCCGTCGGGGACTCCGTCACAAACAGATAAAGGCCGAATGATGTCGACACCGGTCGCAGTGCTCGCCGTATATCTCGCCATTCTGGTTGCGTTAGCGCTGTGGAGCCGCCGCGAAACGAAAACACTCAGCGGCTTCTTTCTCGCTGGCAAGAAACTTCCCTATTGGGTGGTCGCGTTCAGCACCAACGCGACGGGCGAGAGCGGATGGTTGTTGCTCGGCCTCACGGGCATGGGCTTTTCGGTGGGCGCGCAGGCGTATTGGGTCGTGGTCGGCGAAGTCATCGGTATCGCATTGTCCTGGACCTTGATTTCGACGCGGCTGAAACGGCTTAGCGACGAATCCGATTCAATTACTCTGCCCGATGTCATCTCGGCACGATTCAAAGACGATAAACACATACTCCGAAGTATCGCAGTGGTCATTATCTTGACCATGGTCTGTGCCTACGTAACGGCGCAGATGGTCGCATCCGGAAAAGCGCTGAGCAGCTTCATCGATATCGAATACACGACTGCCGTCATTGTCGGTGCCGTCATCATCATCGCGTATACCTTCGTCGGCGGGTACAAGGCCGTGGCTTACACTGACGTGGTACAGGGCGTTTTGATGCTCGCCGGACTGATCATCGTGCCGGCCGTTGCGATATCCGTAGCGGGTGGATGGCAGAGTGTCACCGACAACCTGGCGGCCCAGGACCCTGCGCTCCTTAGCATGTGGGACATAACCGGCAGTGGCATTCCCGGATGGATTGCACTCGTCAGCTTTATGGCGATTGGGCTGCCGTTTCTCGGCGTGCCGCAGCTGATGGTGCGCTTCATGTCTGCCAAAGACGAGAACGAACTCAGGAAAGCACGCATCCTGTCGATCATCGTAATTCTGCTCTTCGATGTTGGCGCAGTGACAGCAGGTATGGCCGG
>CAYLSX010000216.1:0-3188 GCA_964386685.1 uncultured Woeseiaceae bacterium
AATTAAGTTGCAACTTGCTGGTCGCCGCTGACGGCGCAAATTCCGCGGTACGTGAAATGGTTGGCATCAGCGCCTCGACAGTCGACTACGAGCAGGTCGCGGTGGTCGGCAATCTGCAGCCGGAGAAACCGCCTGAGTATCGCGCCTTCGAACGATTTACCGACACCGGGCCGATTGCATTGCTTCCGATTAGTGATGATCGTGCGGCGTTTGTCTGGACGTTGTCTCCCTCGCAAGCTGAAACCGTCATGCAATATTCGGACGACGAATTCACCACTGCGTTGCAGGCAGCCTTCGGCCAGCGCCTCGGAGTTTTTTCACGTGTCGGCAAGCGGGCCGCTTATCCGCTGGCGCTCAGTAAGGCAAGCCGGCTGGTCGCAGCAAGATGCGTGCTCATCGGCAACGCCGCACACGGCTTGCACCCCGTGGCTGCGCAAGGCTTCAACCTCGGTCTGCGCGATGTCGCTGCATTATCGGACTGCATAGTCGATGCGGAGATATCCGATGTCGGTGACGCGGACATCCTCGATAAATACGCTGCGTGGCGACGATCCGATCAACGCAAGCTCGTGCGCATCACCGACGGCATCGTGCGCCTGTTCGGTAGTGCCAAAGCGCCGGTCCGTGCATTGAGAAACTTAGGCATGTTGGGGTTCGATCTGGTGCCTGGCGTCCGTTCTTTGTTCGCGAAGCACATGATGGGGCTTGCCGGACGACTGCCAAGGCTGTCACGCGGAGTTCCACTCGAGTGAATCGCCCGTTCGATATCGTAATTGTCGGTGCGGGCATCACCGGGTTGACCGTGGCCGCATTGCTGGCGCACAGCAAAAACGCCGAGCGATTGCGCGTTAAGATCGTCGACGCCGGCAAGAGGCCGGCCTTCGATCTGTCCGAGGACGTCTCGTTGCGCGTGTCCGCGATTGCGTCCGGATCCAGCGACATTTTTGCGTCGATCGGCGTCTGGCAGGACATCCTCGGTCAACGGGCCTGTCCCTATCGTGATATGCGCGTCTGGGACGCATCGGGATACTTCGAAGGGCCGGACACCTTGTGTTTCGAGGCAGCGGAGTTTGCGGTTTCCGAACTCGGCTTCATTGTCGAAAACACCTTGATTCAGCACGCCGTGTTGCAACAACTGGATGCGGTAAAGCAGGCGGTAGAGTTCGAGACACCGATTATTTCCGTTGCCCAATCGGACGATCGCTTCAGCGTCGACTTCGCGAACGGAGAAACGATTACGGCGGATCTGATTGTCGGTGCGGATGGCGCAGGCTCGTTTGTCAGAAACAGCGCCGGCATAACCGTCGACGCGTGGGCGTACCCGCAGTCGGCGTTTGTGACACACCTGCGTCCGGAGAAAAGCCATCAGTACACGGCATGGCAACGCTTCCTGCGTAACGGGCCGGTCGCCTTGTTGCCGTTACAGGACGGCCGGGTATCGGTAGTCTGGTCGACAACACCGGAAGAAGTAGACAAGGCGATCGCTGCATCGAACGACGAGCTGTCAGACATGCTCAGCGAGGCAACGGATCATGTGCTCGGGCGGCTGCTACCCGAAGGACCGCGCGGTTCGTTTCCGCTAAAGGCCCAACACGCGAACAACTATGTGCTGCCGGGACTCGCTCTCGTCGGCGATGCGGCGCATGCGATTCACCCGCTCGCCGGTCAGGGAGCCAACCTCGGCCTGGCCGATGCAGCCAGGCTGGTCGGTGTGCTGGACGAGGCGATTAGCAATGATGAATACCCCGGTGACATGCCGGTACTACGTCGATACGAGCGTGCACGAAAAGGCGCCAACCAGACCATGCTTTATTTCATCGACAGCCTGAATCGCCTGTTCTTGTCCGAGTCCGATTCGGTCGCAAAACTGCGCGGCAGCGGCATGCGTTTGTTTAACTTAAGCGGGCCAATACGCGAGCAAGCGGTACATGTGGCGCTGGGGTTAAACGCGCAATGACAGTCGGTGTAAACTCCGCACAATTCTCACGCATAAAGGGTACGCAAGAATGACCCTTCGCTACGTGTATGCACTGGCCGCCCTACTCACGGCGATCGGCCTCTCGATGTTTGTTTATAAGTGGCAGGTGCTGGGCTTCCCTGTGACTGACAATCAGAAGACGCCTATCTGGACGATCGAGACCTCGATTCGCTTCGACAGTGGCCCGGGGTCAATCAAGGCGAACCTGCAGATTCCAACGCTGACCCCAGGCTTTCGCACGCTCCGGGAATACAACATATCGAAAGGTTTCGGCTTCAGTCTCAACTACGTCAGCGGCGGCAGAGAGGCGCAATGGGCCGTACGCCGGGCCGACGGTCGGCAGACTCTTTACTATCGCCGCGTCGTCTATGAGGACACGGGTAGGGACCAATCGGATACGACACCACCATTTCCGCCGCCTCCGGTTATTAACGAACCGTTCAAGACCGCCGTCGAAGTACTCGTATCCGACGTACAGGACCACTCCGCCGACGCGGCATCGTTTACGACCGAGCTATTGCGACTGGCGAACGATCCTTCGCCCGACGCCAATGTTGAACTGTTACTGGTCGATGCGGAGACTTCAGCGGAATTCGTTCAGACGATGACGACCATATTGGCCTACGCCAGAATTCCCGCTCGGATGATCCGCGGTGTCGTCCTGGCCGACCAGCAGCGCAGCGTCGCACCGCTTCCCTGGCTCGAGATTCACGACGGTGATCGCTGGCGTTACTTCAATCCGAACACCGGCGAGGAGGGTCTGCCGGATCGCTACCTGATCTGGTGGCGCGGCAGCGAGCCGCTCGTCAGGGTCGAAGGCGGCAGCGGTGTCGAAGTCAATTTTGCCGTGCAAAAAAACCATCTCGATTCGATTGCCATCGCAGAACAACGCGCGGCCATGGAGCAGTCCCGGCTCGTCGACTTCTCCATGTTCAGCCTGCCGATTCGCACTCAGGCCGTGTATAGCGTGCTGTTGATGATTCCGATCGGTGCGCTGGTCATGGTCTTGTTACGCAATATTGTCGGCATCGATGCCTTCGGCACGTTCATGCCCGTTCTAATCGCATTGTCATTTCGTGAGACGCAACTGTTCTGGGGAGTAATACTTTTTACGCTCCTCGTAACGCTGGGATTGAGTATCCGTTTCCTGCTCGAGCGGCTACGACTCCTGCTCGTACCGCGACTTGGTGCTGTGCTTATTGTCGTCGTC
>CAYLSX010000217.1:0-3185 GCA_964386685.1 uncultured Woeseiaceae bacterium
TTCTGCCGGACAGCGGCAAGGTCAGGATTAGCAGTAGCAGGAGATTTCTTATTCTCATCCTGTCATCCCTCACTGATTCGCAGACGCGGAGGACTGCGCTCCCACCGAGACACCTGAAATATAACACCCCACACGAGCTGCGCGTGCCTATGCCATAGTTTACTTCGGTCTTCCGCCGATCAGGGATACGATTCCAGCCACAAACAGGACCCAGCCCAGCCAGGGCATGGTTTCGAGCGTGAGAAGCAGTGTTCCCGAGATGGTGGATGTGGCGCCTGTGGCCAACAGGAAGTGCTGCCGTTGCTGGCGTCTTATTTGTTCACGCAGTTCTTTTAGCTCCGGCACCTGCGTTTTCGCATGCGGATTTCCCTTTGCAGCCTGGTCCGCGAGATGTTTGATAACGACCGGCAATTCCCGCAAGGCCTCGCGAAGCTGCGGCAGGTTCTCGCGAATGTCGTCGAGCACGGCGCGCGGGCCGACCTGCTCGTCCATCCACTGGCGTAACACCGGATGTGCGGTCTTCCAGAGATCGAGCTCGGGATACAGCTCCCGCCCCAATCCTTCGATATTCAGCAACGTCTTTTGCAGGAGCATTAATTGCGGTTGAATTTCCACGTTGAATCGTTGCGCGACGCGGAAGAGCCGGATGAGGACCTGCGCGAAAGAAATCTCGGCGAGCGGCTTGTTGAATATGGGTTCGCAGACGGTTCGAACCGCAGTTTCGAGTTCGTCGATTCTCGTGTCCGGTGGTACCCAGCCCGAATCCAAATGCAGTTTCGCGATCTTATAGTAGTCGCGATCGAAAAATGCCAGAAAGTTACCTGCGAGATATTGCTGGTCGACGGCGCTCAGCGTGCCGACGATACCGAAATCCACGGCTGCGTACTTCGGATGTTCCGGATCCTCGACCGTTACGAAGATATTTCCCGGGTGCATGTCGGCGTGAAAAAAATTGTGACGAAAGACTTGCGTGAAAAATATCTCGACGCCATTTTCTGCAAGCGTCTGAATATTTGTGCCGGCGGCGCGCAGCGCATCCATGTCGCTGATCGGAATGCCGTAGACCCTTTCCTGAACGAGGACCTCCGGCCGGCAGTAGTCCCAATAGACCTCCGGCACGTACAACATGTCGGAACCCTCGAAGTTTCGCTTTAACTGCGCCGCGTTTGCGCCTTCACGCATGAGGTCGAGTTCGTCGATAACGGTTTTCTCGTACTCCCCGACCAACTCCAGGGGACGAAGTCGCTTGCTGTTTTCCCAGTAACGGTCGGCCAGACCAGCCACTACAAACATGACATCGAGGTCGCGCTGAATCTGTTCGCGTACTCCGGGGCGCAACAGCTTGACGATTACCTCGGTGCCGTCGTCGATTGCAGCCGTGTGCACTTGCGCAATCGAAGCCGCGGCAAACGGCTCGAAGTCGAATCGGGCAAAAACTTCGTCGACTGACTGGCCATAAGCCTCGTCCAGTATGGCAACGGCCTCTTTGGCAGGAAACGGCGGCACCCGGTCCTGTAACTTGGCGAGCTCGTCCGCGACCTCGCGGGGCAGCAGGTCGCGCCGAGTCGATACCGCCTGACCGAACTTGACGAATATCGGGCCGAGTTCCTCGAGGGCGAGTCGTATTCTTTCCCCGAGGGGTGCGGACCGGTCACGACGTCTCGGAAGCAGATAGAAGAAAAAACGTAAGGGCCGAAAAATATGAGTCGCCGTAATGATCTCGTCGAGACCATGACGAACGAGAACGCGCTGGATAGTCAGGAGCCGGAGCAATGTGCGCATCCTTGGCATGAATCTGTCTCCTAGTCCTCGAGCTGATTCAAACGCGCTTCGACTCTCGCGACATCATCACGCAGTTCACCGACCTTGCGGGCAAATGTTTCCACTTCGTAGCGGCTTGGAACGTCGCGCCGCTCTTCCTGCAAATACTCGGTAATATTCTGGCGAAGCGTAGCGCCCGCTTCTTTGCCCCAGCTACCGACGCTTCTCGCAACCTCGCCAAGGCGGTGTGCGGCGACATCACCAATGACGCCGGACAACTCTTCCTCGATATCGGGTCGGCCGTAGCTGAGCAGTTTTTGAAATGCTTGCGCGACTTCCGCATCGCCGATCAAATCGAGCGAACCGTCGCGGATCGCGTCTTCGCCACTGCTGGTTGCCAGCCGGGCCAGAGAAAGGAGTGAACCGGTGATTGCGATATCGGGATCGCCGTCGATATCGCCAAGAAGCTCAATCTCATTTGCACAGATGCAGATATACATCGCCAGGCCTGTATCTTTGACACGCACCGCCATCACCTTGCCGTCGAGCTCGGCACAGAGTTCCCGCGCGGGTGTGGTTGCCTTTATCTGCCGATTTACCAGGGCGGTCAGTGGCCTGAATAAAGTCTCAAGCGTATTCATCAAATTCGGTATCCGATATGTAACGCCACGATGCCACCCGCCAGGTTGTGATATCGACATCGTTCGAAACCGGACTCTTGCATCATTTTCAACAACGCGTCCTGGTCCGGGTGCATGCGTATGGACTCGGCGAGGTATTGATAACTGGACTCGTCATCCGCAACGAGTTTTCCGAGCAAGGGAATTACTTTGAATGAATAGAGATCATAGGCAGGTTTGATCGCTTCCGCGGGCTTTGAGAATTCGAGGATCAGGAGTTTGCCGCCCGGCTTCAATACCCGCAGCATCGATGCCAGGGCGGCTCCCTTGTCGGTCACGTTTCGTAGACCGAAGGCGATTGTGATGCAGTCGAAACTGCTTGAGGTAAACGGCAGTCTTTCGGCATCAACCTGCGTTATCGAAAGATTACCCGCGACACCCGCATCAATGAGGCGGCGGCGGCCCTCGAGTAGCATGTTCGCATTGATATCGGCGAGCACAACGTGGCCTCGATCGCCGACCTGACCGGCAAAGACTCTTGTCAGATCGCCGGTACCGCCGGCAAGATCGAGCACGGTGTGACCGCTGCGGACGCCTGCCTGCTCGACCGTAAAATTCTTCCACAGTCTGTGAAGACCGCCGGACATCAGGTCGTTCATGATGTCGTAACGGCTGGCGACGGAATCGAATACATCCTTGACCCTGCGTACCTTGTCCGCCAGGGGAACCGTCTCGTATCCGAAGTGCGTTGATTCTTTAGCCATTTTTTTGTTTATCGGAGGCCTCGGTTCGAGCATAACCCGC
>CAYLSX010000218.1:0-3167 GCA_964386685.1 uncultured Woeseiaceae bacterium
TCAATGACGCGGTTCTGGGCTATAACAACAAAGCCGAAAATTTCCCCAACAACGTTATTGCCGGAATGTTCCGCTTTGAACTGGCAAGCTTCCTCGAGATCCAGTCCGAGGAGAAGCGTGAGGTTCCGAAAGTCGCTTTTACCTAAAAGAACGCGACCCTAGAGCGTGAACTTCTTTGACGC
Organism: uncultured Woeseiaceae bacterium; assembly: GCA_964386685.1. Lineage (GTDB taxonomy): Bacteria > Pseudomonadota > Gammaproteobacteria > Steroidobacterales > Woeseiaceae > JACZWL01. The sequence continues at coordinate 183 of CAYLSX010000218.1, forward strand.
GCAAGACCGGGCCAGGCGTGCCACGCGCTGGCTGGTCATCGTCTATGTTATCGCGACGCTTCTGATCATCGCAGGGGTGACGGCGATCGCCGCCGCCGCGTTCCTCATGATCGAAAATACCGGGCAACCGGCCAACCCGGGCTTCCTGGGCCTTATCGCCTTTCTGGCGGCTCTACTGATTATCGGGGCGACACTTTTCAAAACAGCAAAATTATCGTCCGGCGGCGGTCAGGTCGCGGTCGATCTGGGCGGCACTCTGATTTCGACCGACGTTAACAATCCGCTCCGACGACGATTTCGGAATGTCGTCGAGGAAATGGCGATCGCGTCGGGCGTGCCGGTTCCCGAGGTTTACGTCCTCGAAGAGGAGATGGGCATCAATGCCTTCGCTGCCGGTTTCACGCCGGATGACGCCGCGATCGCAGTAACGCGCGGCACATTGGAGACATTGAATCGGGAAGAATTGCAGGGCGTCATCGCACACGAATTCAGTCACATCCTCAACGGCGACATGCGACTGAATATCCGCATGATGGGCGTGCTCTTCGGCATCATGGTGATTGGCATGCTGGGCCGGATGACCCTGCACGGCGCTCGTCATAGCAGAAACAAGAATGCGGCAGGGATCGTTGTCGTCGGCCTGGGCTTAATGATTCTCGGCTGGGTCGGCTTGTTTGGCGCAAGACTCGTCAAGGCGGCGGTCTCGAGACAGCGCGAATTCCTTGCCGACGCGTCTGCCGTTCAGTTCACGCGCCAAACAGACGGCATTGCAAACGCACTCAAGAAGATTGGTGGCTATGGCTCGCATTCCTATATCAGGAACGTCGATCCGGAAGAAGTCAGTCACATGCTGTTCGCCGGTGGCACATCGCGACTGACATCCATGTTTGCAACTCATCCGCCGTTGATCGAGCGCATCACGGCGCTCGATCCCTCTTTCAAGGAATCCGATTATCCGCATGTCACCCTGGAGTCGCATGCCGACCCCGGTCGCGAAGGAATCGGCGACGGTCAGGCAAGCGGATTCACAGCCGCCGTTCCGGGCGCAGTCGAACGCAGCCTGCCGGCATCGATTTCCGATGCGGTCGGGCATCCGGACCCCGAACAGATTGCGTACGCGGCAGAGATTCGGCGCACCATTCCCGAGGAACTTTACAATGCGGCCCATTCTCCGGAGCGCGCCTGGCTGCTGACACTGGCTCTTGCCGTTGGTCGAGAGACCTCGCACGCCGATCGCCAGCTACATTTTATTGGCGAACAGGTGGGTGCCGAGCGCGGACAGCAGGTACGCCAGTTTGCCTCGCAAATTGCTCAGATCGGTGAGGAGTATCGTCTTCCAATTCTCGAGATCGCCTTTCCGGCCCTGAAACAGAGACCGAAGCAGCAACGCGAGTATTTGCTGGAACTTGTGAAGAGACTCATCGAGCTGGACGGTGCCATCGACCTTCGCGAATATTGCTTCTATCGCATACTCCGCAGTAGCTTCGAGACGGTCTCAAATCCTTCCGGGCGCCGCAAAGGAAATCGTGCAGGTAAGAAAGAGGTTCGGCAGGCCGCCATCGATCTGATAATGACCGTCGCTCACCATGGTCACAGCGAAGCCGAGGATCGAGACAGCGCATTTCTGGCGGGGGTCGCCGAATTCGGCAAATGGGCAAGCGATGCGGTCTACGAGGACAAGCAGCTGCAGACAATTGCCGTGCTCGATCGCAGCCTGGACGTACTCGGAAAAATGAACTCCGCAGGTAGCAAGAGCCTGCTGCAGGCGATTGCGACAACGGTCGGTCACGATGGCAAGGTGACTGCAGCCGAAGCTGATTTACTGCGAACGATCTGCGCCAGCCTGAACTGTCCGTTACCGCCGATTCTGGGACTGGTCACCGCCGCTTGAACTGGCCGTGAGTGCGGCGGTCAAATCGCGTATCATAAGCTCACTGGGCGCGTCTCGAGAAGACGCAAAACTTCGAATTTCTGGATCAAAATCATGCATATACGCTTAAATTGCAGTCTGCTCGCTATGGCTATCGTATTCGCGAATCCGGCCATGGGCGCTACCAAAGAGGAAAATCGGGTCGCCGATGCGACGGACGTAATTGACCAACTCTTGCGCATCCCAGAGCAAACAGTTCCGCCGGCGCTGCTCGCACGAGCCTACGCTGTGGCGGTGATACCAAATGTGGTCAAAGTTGCCTTCGGGCTCGGTGGCCGACGTGGCAAAGGCATCCTCGTCATTCGTAATGAGGATAATTCCTGGAGCAATCCGGCATTCGTCACACTCACCGGCGGCAGCTTCGGCTGGCAAATCGGCGGTCAATCAACTGACATTATCCTGGTGTTCAAAACGCGCGAAGGCGTGGCAGGGATTAGCAAGGGAAAATTTACGCTGGGCGCCGATGCGTCGATCGCGGCCGGACCGGTAGGTCGGCACACCGCAATCGCGACTGACATTCAGTTCAAGGCGGAAGTTTATTCCTATTCAAGAAGCCGCGGTATTTTCGCGGGCGTCGCACTGGAAGGTGCCGGCGTCACGATGGACAGAGTCGCCAACGCTGCTTTTTATGGCTCTTCGAGCATCACGCCCGAGCAAATTTTTTCCAGCTCGGGCAATGCCGTTCCAACTGTTGCCAACAACTTCGTACAGATATTGACGGCACAAACTCGCCGCCTGCCGAGGCAACCCGGCATGGATGCGAACGTGGCGTCCGCGAGTGGGCAAGAACCAGCGGAATCGTCCGTTCGTACCTTCGGTATTCAGGACCCTGAGGAGCCCGTCGCGGACAGCGGCGACTACGATAACGAGTTTTGACGGCCAAGTGCTCCGTCGTTGATCGAATTCTTTGATCAGGTCCGGTCCTGGGCTGAGATAATCGGCCCAAACGTTTATCTGCAGGCCGCGGCAATCGCCGTAGCTTTCATCTTAATTGGCAAAATTTCCAGCCTCATATTAGGTAAGGCGATCACGAAAATCGTCTCGAAAACGAAGAC
>CAYLSX010000219.1:0-3143 GCA_964386685.1 uncultured Woeseiaceae bacterium
ATCGCGAGGCGATCTTCTTTCGTGAGCTTGCTCGTGTTGTGGTCGATAACCGCGCTCATGGCGCTGCCGACGAAATCGCCGTCGGGAAGCATGCCGATATCAAGAAAGTACTCGATATCGGAGACCGACCACTTGCCGATACCGTCGTTCCGATCCGGAGTGATGTTGGGAATTTTTTCTTCGTCCGGTCCATTCGGGTTGCCGGCGAGTTCTCGTTCGTACTGCAAAGAACCGAGACTGCTTCTGGGCGTGTGGCATTCGCCGCAGTGTCCGAGGTGGCGCACGAGATAGGCGCCGCGATTCAATTGGTCTGACTGGTCCGGATCCGGAACGAATCTTTCTGAATCGAAATTTTTCATCTTCCAGGCGCCGGCGGCCAGGCGAGTGGATATGTACCATGCCAGTTCGTGTTCGGGCGCGGTATTTTCGACGGACTCAAGGCTGAACAAGTAGGCCTTCATCGCCAGGAGATCTTCACGCGAGACGCCGGTATACGAGGTGTATGGGAATGCCGGGTAATAGTGGTGCCCGTCGGGATCTTCACCTTCCCAGAACGCGTTTACGAAGTCATTGTCAGACCACGCGCCGATGCCGGTACCGACATCGGGTGTGATATTGGGCGAAAAGAAAATGCCGAACGGCGACTCGATGGCGCGGCCTCCGGCCAGTGGGATGGCGTCATCAATGTCTTCGGTGTGGCAGTCGACACAGCCGCCGGCATTGATGAGATATTCGCCCCGCGCGATCACTGCATCCTCGGCGGGCGCAGAAAGCGCAATCAACAGTAATAGTGTCGCAGTTGAGACGCGACCAATGCCCATAAGAGGTTTTAGTGCTCGTGCTCGTGTTCTTCCCGGAAACTGTCGTGACAGCCTTTGCAGGCTTTGCCGACATTCATAAACGCGTTACCGATCGCTTCCATATCGCCGCCATCGGCAACTTCGCCCAGTGCAGCCATGGCGTCTTCGGCGTTGGCCAGCGCTTCTGCAAATTTCTCAGGCTCGTCCCAGATTGCCGCCAGTGCTTCGGAGTCTTCGACATTCGATCCCTCCGGGAAAATCGTATGCAGCTCAGTGCCCAGATTTGCGATGGCCTTCGCATGGTTGGCAACGTAGTCCGAGTCTCCGGCCAAGCCACGTGCCTGCCTGGAAATCGCACCGGCATGGCCTTTTAGCGCCGTCATGATCGACTCGCGATACGCGTAAGCATCTTCTGCGCTCGGTTCCGCGGCAATCGGGGCCGACAAACCGGCTAAAAGAACGAGTGTTAACGTTGCGCTCATTATCTTGTGACGCATTGAAGCCTCCGTCGATTGATATTCTTGTAGGGGGAACTTAGCAAATTACGCGCTTAGTTGTCGCGCTGTTCCAGCAGAGACTCCAGTTCGTCCATGATTGCGTTCATCTTGGTGACGACTGCCCGATACGGTTCGGGTTTGGCCATGTCGACACCTGCGTTCAGGAGAAGCTGATAGGGATAGTCGGAGCCGCCCGCACGCAGCAGGTCTATGTAATTCTCTACACCGGATTCACCTTCATCCTTGATTTTCTGATAGAGGGCAGTGCCTGCCGTCTGCGATGTGGCGTATTGGAATACATACATGTTGCGGTAGAAATGCGGTATGAACATCCATTCGTTCGTGTATAAATCGTCGATCACGACGACGCCCTCGTCATGGCCGTGATAGCGTTTCTGGATGTCGCCGTAAATCTTCGAAATCCCCTCGCCCGACAAGGCTTCTCCACGTTCCGCCGCCTCATACAGGGCGAGCTCGAACTCGGCGAACATCGTCTGCCTGAAGAAGGTGCCACGCATGTCTTCGAGAGCGGACCCGAGGTAGAAGATTTTCTCGTCCATGGTCTCGGCGTTACGAGTCATATAGTCCAGGAGGATCAATTCCAGCGACGTCGATGGAATCTCGGCAATGAACGTCGCGTAAAACACTGTCTCGAAGGGTTGGGCCTGTTTGGAATACAGAGTGTGCATGGCGTGACCCCATTCATGTGCCATCGTCGACACAGACTGGTAGTCGTCACTGTGATTTAGAAGCAAATAGGGATGAACATCGTATGCGGCGGGGTGCATGTAGGCGCCGGAGCGCTTGCCCTGTTGCGGATACACGTGCATCCAGCGTTGCGCCATCGCATCGCGTTGCATCGATACCCAGTCCTCGCCGAGAACCTGCATGGCGTCCAGTGTGATCGCCTTACTGGTCTCGAAATCAAATGTCTTGTCGAGAGATACCAGCGGTGGGTAAATATCGTAGTAACGCATCTCATCCACGCCGAGTATTTTGGCACGAAGCTTGAAATACCGATGAAGGGTGGGCAGCGCGTTGTTGACCTCTGCGACAAGCGTTCGATAAACGCCCATCGGCAGGTTGTCCTGGAACAATTCGCGTTCGAGGACACTGTCATAGTTGCGAGCTTTCGCCAACGACACCTGGGTTTGAATATGCGTGTTCAATACTTTGCCAACGCTGTTTCGATACTCGCTCCACTTGTTCCAGAAACTATCAAACACGAGTTTGCGATCGTCGCGGTTCTCGCTTTGCCGCCAACGACCGTAGCCCTGCGAGTCGATGCGGTGTTCCTCGCCTGTCGACAAGGTGATAGTCGGCCATGGGATATCGGAATTGGCGATCAATGAGTAAATGCTCGACGCTGCGGAAAAAGATTGTGTGAAATAGGCCAGCGTTTCCTCTGCCTCGTCTCCCAGCGTATGGGGAGCGTTGCGCAGACTGTCATCCAGCTGAAATGCGAACGGAGCAAGCCGCTCATCTTCCTTGATGTAGGATTCAATGACCTCGCGGCCAACCTTGAGTACCGCCGGTTGTATCCACGCTGTGGCTTCAGAAAAGCGGGCAAACATGATTTCGCCGAGCTGGGATCTTTCCTGGGTCTCGGTGACTCGCAGGTCCTCGTCTCGCATCAAACTCGCATAAACAGATACGCGCGCAGCATTTCTGTAGGCGTCGGAATACATCTGCATGCCCGTATACAAGGAGTCGGCGCTCTTGCCGAGAGTGCCGCGACGCTCTTCGAGCTCCACGAAATCCTGCAAAACGTCTTCGCGCGCCTGGTTCCAGGCTTCGACCGACGGATAGATTTCCGAAAGGTCCCAGGTGTATTTGGGATCTACGG
>CAYLSX010000220.1:0-3126 GCA_964386685.1 uncultured Woeseiaceae bacterium
TGGCGCGCCCGAGAGGATTCGAACCTCTGACCCCCAGATTAGGAATCTGGTGCTCTATCCAACTGAGCTACGGGCGCTTCGAAGAGTGGAATTCTAGCAAAGCTTGCACACCACATTAGCCGGAATATTTGCAGGCAGTTCAATTATACTGGCGCCGGCGGAATCCTCCGCACAAAGAATAATTAAATAAAAGTCTAGGAGAACCACCAATGAAGATGAAGCTTACTGCGGCGTTGGCCGTTATTTTGTGTGCAGCGATGTTCAGTGTCCCGGCATCGGCACAGGATCATGAGCGAAACTGGGAAATCGGAACGATTCTGCAGGTAACTCATGTCCACATTAAGCCAGGCATGTTTAATGCGTATGTGAACGACCTCAATGGCCTTTGGCGCTTATTCCAGGAAGAACAGATGAAGGATGGCAGTGTGGTTGGCTATCGGATTTGGAGTAACGTTGCGGCACGCCAGGATGAACCCGACCTGATCCTCACGGTTGAATACGCGAATTGGGCAGCATTTGATCGCGGCGTAGAATATTTCGAAGAATTATCGACAAAACTCCGCGGCTCAACTGAGAAGATGCGAACGCTCAATATCGAACGCGGAGAATTGCGCGAAATCGGTAGCACCTTTAACTTGCAGGAAATTAAGTTCAAGGACTAAATTCCAATTCATGATTTCCGTCTGAGGCCTCTGGAATTGCGGAGGCCTTTTTTCGTTCGGGCATTCTTGGGCTATTATGTTCTCTGATATTGCTCGGAGAGGAGACCCTTCATGCTCAAGCCCGGTGCGAAAGCGCCCGATTTCATCTTACCGAATGAGGACGGCGAGGAGGTCTCACTGTCTGACCTGCTTGAGGCTGGCCCGATCGTGCTCTATTTCTACCCTGCCGATTTCACGCCTGGTTGCACAAAGGAAGCCTGTTCAATCCGTGACATGCATGACGACATTCTGTCGGTAGGCTTGCGCGTCGTCGGCGTCAGCCCTCAGGACGGCGCGAGCCATCAGAAGTTCAAGGCCAAACACAATCTGCCATTTACGCTCTTGAGTGATACGGCAAAGGTAGCGATAAAGATGTATGACGTCGATGGTCCGTTCGGTGTCGGTGTGAGGCGGGCAACCTATCTGATCACGCAGGGAGCAAAAATCCAGTCGGCGTTGCAGGCAGATGTCATGATCAGCCGGCACGCGGATTTCATCGAGAAAGCAGTGATGCTGAGAGAAACGGCGGGTATGAAAGTCAGAGACGCCGAACAGAAGCACGACGAATCTAACGACTAGATTACTCGCCGGTCAGTGTTAGCGTCACCGTGCGCAGATGCGGCGCGAATCGGTGTTCCCACAGGTAGATTCCCTGCCAGGTACCCAGAGCGCAACGGCCATTCGAGACCGGCAGATTGATATCCGATTGCGTTAGTACGCTTCTCACGTGCGCCGGCATGTCATCCGGTCCTTCAGCCGTATGCGTAAACATTGGATCACCGTCCGGCACCTGGCGTTCCATGAATGTCTCGAGGTCACGCAATACTGCGGGATCGGCGTTTTCACACAGCATTAGCGATGCGCTCGTGTGTTTGATGAATACGTGACAAAGGCCGGTCGTGACACCTGCTGAGCCCACAAAATCCTGAATCTGCTGGCTGATGTCATAGGTTCCCCTGCCGGACGTGGAGACGTTTATTTCAGTCTGTGAGATCACTTAGGGCTAGGACGCAAGATTTGCGATTGTGCCTGGCTTGTAGGATTCGCCGAATCGCAGTCGAATCGTCTTGGTTTTGCCGAACCAGGGGATGGAAATGATAAAAATGTTGTCGTATTCCCTGTCATCGATCGGCGGGACTTTCTTGCTCGCTCCTAGGTTGGCAATGAGTTCGGGAAGTGTATTGCTGTGGCCAACAACCAGAATTATTTTCCCTTTGTGATTTTTCAGTATGGTTTCGAGGACGGTCTCGTGATCGGCGGCGTCATATTCGTTGACTTCCAGGTCCAGGGCATCTGCCAGTGGCTGAGCAGTTTCACGGGTGCGTTTGAAAGGCGTGGCATAAATCGCATCGATGCCAGCAACGACGTCGGCATCAATGAGTTGCCGTGTCAGCTCTGTAACGCGGCGCCGACCTGCATCACTCAGTCCAGGATCATCGCCGACACCCAGTTCTTTCTCGGCATGTCGCACGAAAATGATTGTCGTCGTGGCTTGTGACTCGAAAAACCATGCCAACCCTATGGCAATGCCCATATAGATGACGAGCGCTTGAACGCGCCGGCGGCGGCGCTTGCGGCGGCGGTCTTTATCTGATTTCTCGTTCCGCATGGATCGCGAGCTTACGAGGTTTTGGCTGTTTTGACTATTTTTTAGTCGGGACGATTTTCGTCCTGATCCGTAGCCACAACCTGGAATTCTCCCTCAATGACAGTGGTGTCAGCGGCGGCTGAATGCCTTTGACCGCTTGGTGTTGAATGCTGTTTCGGCATCTTGCGGCCGAGCCACCACATGCGAATGCCGAGGATCGCGGCCAACACTAAAACGACACCGCTCAGCGCGACGGCCGCAAAGACGCCGAGCACAATGAAGGCGCCGATCGAAAGCATGCCCACGATGACCACAATGGCATTGGCGATCGGATTACCGGGAGAGATTTGCCTGTTTGACGACTGATGATTCAATTACTTCTCACTAACTTGCTGCTCAACATTGGTCTTAGTATAGAAGCCTTCGAACCACGGCGCCCAGGATTCGCTATCTTCATCATATTGCTCGAAAAACTGGCGCACCCGACCGTCGGGAAGCAGCGTCCACAAGCCTCTGAACGGCGCTGACAGGTTATTTGACACATAATTTATCTGCCCCTCGAGCAACATTCCTTCGTCGGTGAGTCCTCCACGAATGTTGATTTGACTGCCGCCGGCACTGTTCCAGACTTGAACCCACTCGTCGGTGGCAACATCGAAGTAATTGATACTCATGCCGGGATTGCCGGCAGCACCAAGCCAGTTCTCGATCAGTGCGCATCCCGCTTGCGACTTTTCTATTTCGTTTTTGCCAGCGTAGGTGCCGTTCTCTAGATGTACATCCCACTGGCCCAGCCAGAAATCAAATTCCTTGAATTCATCGCGTTGTTCGCAGGGG
>CAYLSX010000221.1:0-3115 GCA_964386685.1 uncultured Woeseiaceae bacterium
GTCAGGTCGCCTGGCAGGCCCCCATATGTACTCACAAGAGATGGGCCGACAGAATCGCAGGCCGTTTCACCGGATACGCATTGCCGAAATGTCGCAATGGCACCTGTGGCGGACTGGACGAGATCGGCATGGGCCGTCAGTGGCCCGGTTAGCAAACCCAGGGCAAGAATCGCAGGAAACTTATTATTCATCCGAGAAGAGTCTATTTGCCTTTGCCGCCGGCTAGTTCCTGAAGTATCCACTCAGTATAACGACGTTCCTTGCGCTCCATGCCGGAAAATGGGCCCGGTCGGTAGTAACGCGAGTTGACGCCTTTCCAGTTGTTGACGATGATTTTTTCATCGGCGAGTGTGGTGACATCCCATAACCACATGAGTGCGTCGCGATCGTAATCTTTGCCCTCGACTGCATCGCCCCGAACGAACCAGAAGATTTTGCAGATGCAATTCCTTGCATCGACCGGGCTGAAAACGTAGCCAACGACATGATCACTGTAAGCCAGAAAGAAAGTGAATGGGCCAACCTCCAGATCAGACGCGCCACCGTCGTAATCGGAAAGCTTACCGAGTAGGGGCGCCACAGGTTCTCCGTCATGGCTGCCTGTCTTGTATCCCTCGAACAGTGCGGTTCGACTGTATCCGTAGCCCTGTTCGCCGGGTTTTGCCAGGGTATCTTCAAAATCATGCTCGATTTTCTTGAGTCCGCATGCTGCCATGCGCTGTCGCATCGGCTCCTGAATGCGATCGCGTTTCTTGGGGTCGAGCATCAGCGTATGCAGCCTGGCGTAATCCGGATGGGCGGTCGCGCAGTGATAACACTCCTGGTAGTTCTCGATCGCCAGTTTCCAATTGGCGGCAATGGGATAGGTCTTCTCTGCCGCGACTTTGAGGTTTTCGAAATCGAACATGGCGAAAGGCTCCGCCAGGTCGCGTTTTGCACCCTCCAGTGACAGCGGATCGTCGCAAAAACAGACAAACAACAAGCCACCCAGAACCTCCAGAGAAACGCGGTGCAGGGCCAATTCTTCCCTGTCGAAGTCCTCGGTCATCGAACGCGCGGCTATCAGCTTGCCGTCGAGGTCATAGGTCCATCCGTGGTACGGGCACACGAATTTCTTCTCGTTGCCGCGATCTTCGAGACAAACGAGTGAACCCCGATGCCGGCAGACATTGGCAAAGGCCCTGATTTGCCCGTCTTTACCGCGAACGATAATGGCCGACTCCTTGGCCAGGCGAAATACCAGATAATCACCCGCATCGGGTATTTGCGATGCGTGTCCGGCAAGAATCCAGTTGCGGGTAACGATACGTTCGAGTTCCAGCTGATAGATCTCCGGATCGGTATAGAAGCGTTGTGCCAGGGCCGCTCCGGGCTCATGGCTGGCGATCAACTCGTTAATGAATGCAGTGTCTGACATGCTCAAAACCGAAAATTTGATGGGGAAAAAGCGGCATGAAGATACCACAAGGACATCATATGCGGATGTCTCTGTTCATTATCTGAAACTCGCAGTAGAGTGAGTCGGAGGCGTGTTTCGGGGCAATGTAGTGGCTTCAAGTAGCAGAATAACGCAGTTCATACGGAATCGTGACTGGCGCATCTGGCTGGGCCTTGTCATCACAGTCATCTGGATCGCGGGCGGTCTTTTCTACCTCGCACGGGTCACGGAGACGTCGCCCAGTCAGAATTTCGGGCTCGAGGCGGTTGGCAGCTTCCTCGAAGGAGCGTTCGCGCCCCTTGCTTTCCTCTGGCTCGTATTGGGTCTGTTTATACAGCAACGCGAGCTTGCCAATAACACCGAGGCTTTACGACACACCTTGGAGCAGTCCGAGAAACAAACTCAGGCAATCGCTGCGACAGAAATGAATGCACGCCAGGAGACCTTTTTCAAGATCGCCGAGAACGTCAAACATCAGCTGGGCGGAATCTCCGGGATGCTATATACCTCAGGCCTGGGCCCGGTCGGCAGCGGCAGATTCGATCGCGAACAGATGGATGAGTATTTCCATCAAGCGGCAACAGGCGATGACGAGGTCTTTGCACGCATGTTTATCAGCCAGGAATTCCTGGACGAGGGTGGCCTTCCCGAGCTGCTGTATGGCACGGAGATTCGCACCCGGCATTCAGAGAATTTCAATCGTACGTTTGAGCGTTTGTGCCGCCTGGCCAAAAATTGCGACGTCGATGGCATCATCGAAGATTCGCTGATGCAAAGCGCGTTTGGTTTGCTGTATCTGCGCATTCTGGACTACAGACCGCCCGATACGGCGAGCGCTGACGATCAGTGAGCGGCTTCTGCCATGGCGGCAGCTTCTGTTTCGACCCCGGCGTAATAGACCCAGACGTTTTCTTCCCCGGTCAGCAACTCGATGTACTTGGGATGGATGAACAGAGTTTCACGTCCCGACTTTACTTCCCGCAGAACACCCAGATCGGTCAGCTGCTTCAGGTACACAGAAGCTGTTTGACGCTTGGCAATGCCTGCAGCCACGAGGTTGCCGATGCGGCAATAGGGTTGCTTGAACAAGGCCTCGACGAGTTCCCAGGAGTAAACCTTGGGTAACTGGGTTTGCACGTACTCGCTGGTATGGTGCATCAGTTCCCGAATTGCCTTGATCTTGTCGGTCGTCCAGACGCAGGTTTCCTCTACGCCCTTGAGGATAAACAGGATCCAGGGACCCCAGGCTTGTTTGGTCGTGACATCGAGCAGCAGGCGGTAGTAATCGCTCTTGTTCTGGATCACGTGGCGGCTCAGATACAGGATCGGGGTATCGAGCAGACCCTGTTCGACCAGGAACAGGATGTTCAGGATCCGTCCGGTACGGCCATTGCCGTCGGAAAACGGGTGAATCGCCTCAAACTGGTAGTGCTGCACGGCCATACGCACCAGCGGGTCGATATCGGTGTGATCGTGCATGAAGGCCTGCCAGTTATCTAACTTCTCGATCAGGAGTTTTTGCCCGATTGGCGGCGTATAGATGAGTTCTCCGCTGGCGCGGTTCTTGAGCCTTGTTCCAGAATCATCTCGAACATCAAGCTCTATATCTTTGATAGTACTGCATAATTGTATAGCGATATCGGTGGTCAGCATGCCACGCCGCACCATCTTGCTGCC
>CAYLSX010000222.1:0-3108 GCA_964386685.1 uncultured Woeseiaceae bacterium
CATCGATTTCGTCCAGTGCCCGTTGCAACACCTCGCCGAGCGTGCGATTGATGACGACATAGCCAAGCGATTCGACGCCCTGCTCCTCTGCGTCGATATGAGAGAAGCCGAAGCGCCCGCGATCGGACACGTGAATGTGTTTGATCGGCGTAGACGACTTCGCGATGTCCGGCCACAGGCCCATCGCCTCGAACATGCGCTGGCTGCTACGCGACAACGCCGTGGAGCGATCGTCAAAACTGGGTTGCTGTTTTTCTGCCCGGGGGACGGCCTCGACGACGGCGATGCGCAGTTTCAGCGGCGCCAGGGCCAATGCAAGGCTGGTGCCGATCATGCCGCCACCGGCAATCACGATGTCGTAGTGGTTTTTTGGTCCTGTCATGCAGCCATCAGGCTTTCGATGTCATCCGGTTCTTTTACCAGGCCTTTGCTGAGAACGTCAGGGCCCGAGTTGCTTACGGCGACATCATCTTCGATGCGAACGCCAATATTACGCCAGCGGGCGGGTACTTTGCGGCTTGCCGGGAGATAAATTCCCGGTTCTACGGTCGTCACCATGCCGGACTCGAGCAAGCGCCACTCGTCACCGACTTTGTAGTCTCCGACGTCATGAACATCCATGCCGATCCAGTGCCCGGTGCGATGCATGAAGTACTCCCGGTAGGCACCCTGGCGAATCAGCTTCGGCAGCGATCCTTGTAACAGCCCGACTTTCTTGAGGCCCTTGCTGATGACCCGTACCGCCGCGTCGTGCGGATCGTTCCAGTGATTGCCGACACGGGTTTTATCGATCGCTGCGAGCTGCGCCTCGAGGACGATTTCGTAGATCGCCCGCTGCTCCGGAGTGAATTTGCCGTTGACCGGAAAAGTTCTCGTGATATCCGATGCGTAGTAGTCGTACTCGCATCCGGCATCGACCAGCAGCAGATCGCCGTCGGCGAGCTGTGCGGTGTTATCGACGTAGTGCAGCGTACAGGCGTTGGCGCCGGTGCCTACGATCGGGATGTAGGAGTTGGCGGCATCGTGACTGCGAAACTCGTGAATGTACTCGGCCTCGACCTCGTACTCGAACATGCCGGGCTGCACCTTGCCCATCGCGCGGTGGTGCGCACTCACAGCAATCTTGGCGGAGCGCCGCATAGCCGAGATCTCCGCCCGACTCTTGTATAAGCGCATGTCGTGCAGCAGGTGATCCAGCGCGACAAATTCATCCGGCGTATGGATGCCGCGCGCATTACGCGAGCGAAGCGACTTGACCCATTCGGTCATGCGGCGATCGAAGTCACCGTACGCGCCAATGGTGTAGTAGACACTGCTGCAGGATTCCATGATGCCCGGCAGGATGTCGTCGATGTCATCAATGGGAAAAGCGTCGTCGGCATCGAATAGCTCGACCGCCCCTTTGGGGCCGGACCGTGAACCGTCCCACAGCTCCTTGTCTGAATCGCGATCGCGGCAGAACAGGACGTACTCACCACTGTCTCGACCCGGCGCCAAAACAGCGACGGCGTCCGGTTCGGCGAACCCGGTGAGATAGTAGAAGTCGCTGTCCTGACGAAAACGGTATTCGACGTCGCGACTCCTGAGACGCACCGGCGCACTCGGCAAAATCGCTATGCCGCCCATGCCTACCATGCGCATGAGCTGCTTGCGTCGTTTCAGGAACTCTTTGCTATTCATAAATCTCGTGCCGCATTAGTGAAGTGCCTCACTGGCCGGTGGCGGTGATCGAAATTCCGCCAGCTCCTCATAGGTAAGTTGCACGGCGACGCGCAGATATTCGACGAGTTCTTCGTAGGCGGACTCGTTCGTTTCGTCATCCAGATCTTGATCGACGGTTGCGCGCGAGATCTGCAGCATGTCCTTGATGATATCGCTCAGCGGGTCACTGGCCAGCCGCTCTTTGAGTCTCTCGTCCGGTGAACCGGACACGAGACCATGCAGGAACCCCTCACACCAGCGGGCAATTGCGTCCGCCCTGACCATGGTTGAATCCGAATCGTCCGGCAACAGCGGCTCGAACTCGGACTGTCTTTCCGCGAGCTGGCGATGCGTGAATGCATAAAGCGCGTCGAGCATTGACTCGCATTCACGCCGTAGCGCATCGTCCGGATTGCTGCCCTCGAGAACCTGGTCCAGCCAGCCGATGCCGGCGTCGGTTCCCAGAATCGCCAGCCGACTGCACAGCAGCCCGTGCGCCTGACCTGCGTCCCAGGTGGCACCACACCGTTTGAGGGCGGCGTCGAGCTCGTCGTGATTTACGGACTGTTCCATTCGCCATCAGGCCCTATGCAGCCATTTACAGCCGCGAATGATCCCACGTAACGCCTCAACTGGCCATGCAAAAGGCGTATCAGGGCGTTTCACGATTGATTCTGCTGGTTTGCGGCTCTATATTGACGCCATGGCTGAAGACGGAACTAACATGTTTGAGCATGAACTAAAGCGACTCGAGAAGCGCGTTGATGCACTGGTTCGCGTATGCGACCAATTGCAGGATGAGAACAAATCGTTAAAGCAAAGGCAGGACACCTTAACTGCGGAGCGTGCAACGCTCCTGCAAAAGAATGAACAGGTACGCGCGCGCGTTGAAGCAATGATCGGCCGCCTCAAGGCGATGGAACAGGGTGGTTAGACTGCCCGATTCATTCGCTGCACCTCGTTTACGTATCTATAACACCGGTTGCCGACAACGGGAACTGTGACGGAGTATCCGTAATGAACGACATTTATGCCCACGTTAGTGTTCGTATTCTCGAGAAGGAGTATCAGGTCTCCTGTCCGGCAAGTGAGCGGACGGACCTGCTTGACTCCGCCGAGGTGCTGAATGCGAAGATGAGGGAAATTCGAGACAGCGGCAAAGTCGTCGGCCTGGATCGAATCGCAGTGATGGCTGCACTCAATATGGCGAACGAATTGCTTCATTCCCAGGCAAAGGACAAGGCGCTCGAGGGTACTCTAGGTAATCGACTCAAGCTGATTACCGAACGCGTCGAAAACGTGCTGGGTGAAAGTCAACAACTCGATCTTTGACAGGGCATCCTTAAAGGAATCGTCTTGGCGCCTCCTGCAGTGTACGAGAAAGGCCTGGAATACTTTCGACCCTAA
>CAYLSX010000223.1:0-3088 GCA_964386685.1 uncultured Woeseiaceae bacterium
CGATTCAGGGCCCCCGATCTGCATCAGTGTTGCAGAACATGGGCTTCGACGAGATCGATCAACTTAGGCCATTCGAAGTCCGGGACTATGCGCTGTCCGGCGCCATGCTACGAGTCTCGCGCATGGGATTCACAGCGGATCTGGGCTACGAGTGTTGGTTCGAGCCAGGACTGGCCGATGCACTAATGCAGAGCATCGACTCCGCGAGATCGTCTATCGGCATAGCTTTGCCGGGATACGGTCTTGACGCGCTGCAGGCTTGTCGGCTTGAAGGTGGATTCATCGTTGCCGGTTGGGATTTTGCGACAGAACTGGAGCCGCAGCCCGGCTTTGAACGTTCGCCGTACGATCTCGGCCTGGGTTGGCTCGTAAATCTGGACGCCGCGGATTTTATAGGCCGAGACGCTCTTCTGGAGCAAAGGAAAAACGGCCATCGATATAGCCTACGAAGTTTTGAAATCGACAAAGACAGTCAGCCGGATGATAGTGCTGAAATTTACGCCGGCGTGGATGGTCAGGATGTTTCTATCGGCACTGTTAACTGTTCGAGTTGGTCCTGGGGGCTGGAGAAAATGATCGGCAACGCGTCAATCAAGTCGGAGCACGTTGAGCTCGAGGACGCGTGGGTAATATTGAACGGCCAGCGCTGCGAATTAACGCTCAGTCAGGGGCCGCTGATAAACCTGGAACGTCGCAATCAGGTGCCTGCCCCGATCGACACATGAGAGAACAAGATCGGCGAGAGCCTTAAAATTCGTCTCTAGTATTTGAATCGCCCAATGGCATAGCGCATCTCACAACGATATCTTCCGCGGGCCGTATAAGGCGTACTTGTTCTGAATGTGGTTTCCTCGACAGCATTCGGGTTCAGTACAAACATTTGCGAATGCATTCCACTCGACCTGCCATTGGGATTGAAAACTTCGCCAATTGCGGATATCACAACGTAGCGATTCGTATTATTTTTCAGCGTCGCCCGAAATGTTGTTTCCATTGCGGCGCCTAATGTAAGGCTATCAGCATTCTGCATGTCGCAATTCACGACTTCGGCAGACACCGGTTCCTTGCCCTCAAATTTCAATCCTCTTAAATCTTCTTCGTCGTAAATCAAGGTATGGGGAAAAGACCCGGAGAAGAATATGCCGATTGCCGTAACGGGCAAGACGAAATACAACAGGAATCCTTTCATCTTATCTCTGTAACGTGGTCGTCAAGGTGCTGTAAGACATGATCGCACTATTATCCGGCCAGATTGGATCTCAGACAACAGGAAACGGGGCAGGAATGGATTCCCTTCGCTCACCCTGCGGGCGCACTATGTGCGTCTGTCGGCGCTACGCGCCTCGGCTGAGCTAATGACACGCGGGTGTCCAATGAATGCGTTAGCCTGCGGGCTGGATTAGAAACAGCTCCTTCTGCTTAGGAATGAGCCATCTGACGCCGTCATCGGTAATCTGTGCAGTCTCCTCAAAGCGCGCGAACCATGTCTTGCCATTCCACTCCGGAATTGGCGTGCTGACGTGCAGCTCTATCGATACCCACTCGTTTACGACGATTGGAAACCGCACCCGGTCTCCATAAGCGAATGGCAGGTCTGGCGCAATGCGCGCACCGATGTCATGAGCATTGTTACCGAGCGAATGCCCGTAAATGCCGACTTCTGGCGCCATAGTAGTTACCGCATCCCCACCCGCATCCGGTCCCGCAGGTCTATAGCCGAGTTTCCAGGCTTCCGCGTTGATCGATGCCTGGATCTCATGACCGATGTGGCCGGGTACCATCTTGCTGGCGTATAAATCGCCCATATCAACGGCAGCCCG
Source organism: uncultured Woeseiaceae bacterium (assembly GCA_964386685.1). Classification (GTDB taxonomy): domain Bacteria; phylum Pseudomonadota; class Gammaproteobacteria; order Steroidobacterales; family Woeseiaceae; genus JACZWL01. The sequence continues at coordinate 1,821 of CAYLSX010000223.1, forward strand.
CCATGCCGATAGCAGGCTCTCCGGCATTGCTGTCTCGTCCGGACGCAATATGTAGGCAGCTCGTTTGATGTCGGTTTCATAACCGAGGTAGGCCAAACCTCCGTCTATTCCTACGATGTCGCCCGGCTCTAGTGCAATGTCCGGATCGTGTATCGGGAGGAGCTCACCTTTGCGAACCACGCGTACTGTACCGTAGCCTGTAACACCGAGCTCGAGCGCCCGATCGCGCAGCCACCAGGCAATGTCTTCGGCGGTCGTCTCGCCCGTCACGACGTTCGCGGTGCTGAGCGCCTCCTCCATCCACTGCGCCGTCCATTCCAATAGCTTTGTATAAAGTTCGGTTTCGAGCTCGGTTCGATTAAGACGAAAATCACGCACGACCAGTTCGGCAGAAACTATGCGGTCGGCATATTCGGGCCCGATCGCGTCGACGAGAAAATTCTTAAGACCAACCGTAAGTCCGTCTGCCTCCGGCAGAGTGTGCGAAGTATTTACACCGATTTTTTTTGGACCCCTATCGTATATCGCTTTGCGAAGATGGGGTGTCAGGCCCTCCCTGCTATAGCCGTAGTAAATTTTCTCGTCGTAGACTTGGCTGATCACAGAGTTTGCCGCTTGCTCGTGTGAACCGTAGTAAATCTTCTCCGGTGTGTCGCTGCCATTATCGAAGAATATAAATGCCGAACGAACTCCTGAATATCCGCCCCCGAGCTCGGCGTGAAGCGGATCGGAATTATTCTCGCGATCGAGCATGACCCACATATCGATGCCCTGATTGCGCATTGCTGGCAATACAGATTTTTCCAATTTGTCCGAAATCAAAGTCTTTTGGATCTCGAAGCGCTCGCGTGATTTCGGTATTCCGTATTCGAAAGTTTGCGACGTTGAAGATACGGAATTAGTGCCTGCGGCTGATGAGTCGACACTTTGAGCACTCTCTTCGCGGGCGCAACCATTGACGGCCACGGCAGCTACTGCGATCAAGAGAACATACATACAAGAATTCTTAATCAGCATATTTTGGCCATCCTTCCATAACTACAAGAGGTCGACATGGCGCAGCAGTTGTTGGCTGCACATGTAACCGGGAGTGCCGGTGACAGATCCGCAGGGATACGTGCCCGAACCACACAGGTAGACGTTGTCCAGACTTCCAAAACGATAGAAGTTCGTTGCCGGATCGTCCGAGTAGTTTCGGTCGAAAAATGTTTGCCCGCCAATTAGCATCGTGTGGTCAATATTGCCACCTGGAAAATAGAAGAGTTGCT
>CAYLSX010000224.1:0-3080 GCA_964386685.1 uncultured Woeseiaceae bacterium
GGAAGGCTTCGCGGCGGCCTCGGCCTGGTGAATATTTTCTCGAGCATGATATTTGGCGGCATCTCCGGATCGTCCACCTCGGATACGGCCTCCATCGGTTCCGTCCTCATTCCGGAAATGAAAAAACGTGGCTACTCGGCCAGTTTCGCGAGTGGTATCACGGTCGCGTCCTCCACAATGGGTATGATCATCCCGCCAAGCGTGCCGATGGTTCTATATGCGATCGTTGCGCAGGAATCCGTGGGCCGGCTATTTCTGGGCGGACTGATACCGGGTCTGATGATCGGCGTCTTGCAGATTGTCATCATGTTGACCATTTCTCATCGCCGCCAGTATCCGCGTGAAGATGTAACCGTCGGTGCCGAGGGCAGCGTCAAGCGAATAGCGGGGTCGGCCGTCGTCCTAACGATGCCGGTCTTTGTGGTTGGATCCGTCGTTCTCGGCGTCGCTACCGCAACCGAGTCCGCCGGCCTTGGTGTTTTATACGGCTTGCTGCTCGGCGCAATGCTTGTTGGTCCCCAAGCGTTCAAGAGCCTGCCGGATTCACTGCGCACGGCCGTGATGATGAGCGCGAAGATCATGATGATCATCGCGTTTTCCCAGTTATTCGTCTGGATTTTGATACTGGAGCGCGTTCCGGAAGGAATTGCCGCGTTCGTCATCAGTCTCGACCTGGGTCCGGTAGCGGTGCTGTTGCTGATCAACGTGTTCGTCTTGATTCTCGGTACGTTTATCGATGTCAGTCCGGCGATTTTGCTACTTACACCAACACTACTGCCCGCAGCCGAGGCGGCCGGCGTGTCACCGATTCAATTCGGTGTCGTCCTGATTTCCGGGCTCGCGGTTGGCGCCTGCACGCCTCCCGTCGGCAATTGTTTGAATGTCTGTGCGGCCATATCGAATCTCGGCATCGGAGAAATTTTCAAAGGAGCGGCTCCATTCCTGCTGGCGAATCTATTGACACTAATCTTGATAAGCATTTTTCCTGCACTCGTGCTTTGGGTGCCAACGATGTGGATGGGATGAATAGCTACGAATTTTTGACACCTATATAAGGAACACCTATGTCTAATCACGTCGTAGTACTCGGCGCCGGCGCCATGGGCAGCTTGTTCGGTGGCCTGGTAGCCGAAGGCGGCCTGGATGTCACGCTGGTCGATCCATGGCAGGAGCATATCGATGCAGTCAAGAAAGATGGATTGAAAATGGTCGGCTATGGGGGAGACCGCTACATCCCAGTAGGAGCGACCACTGATCCGGCTAGCATCGAGTCAGCGGATATCGTGTTCGTTCAATGCAAGGCGAATTTCAACGCAGCCGCGGCGGAAAGCGTGCGGCACCTCTTTGCGGCCGGTGGTGAGACGGTCGCGATCAGTTTCCAAAATGGCCTGGGTAACGAAGAACAACTTGCTGAGTATTTCGGCAAGGATCGTGTGCTCGGTGGACTAACGGCGCAGGGTGCGAGTATCGAGTCGCCGGGGGTCGTTCGTAATCATGCGGAGTTGCCGTCATACATTGGAGAGATGAGCGGAGGTCTTTCGGACCGGACCCGAACGATCGCGGATTTATTGAGTGGCGCGAACTTGCCGACAGAAGCCAGTGAGAACATTCGCCTGGACATCTGGCGCAAGCTAATGGCGAACATCGCCATCAGTGCGGTTAGTGGTATCACGGGTTTGAATATTGGCGAGATCTTCAACAATCACTTCGGTGATGACGTTTCTTATGCAGCATTGGACGAGGCAATCGCCGTGGCAAAAGCTGTCGGCACCGACCTGAGTCCGGATGATGCGCGCGAGATACTCGGCAAAATTGCCGGGCCGAATGGCACGCCGCAAAACAAGTCCAGCCTGCGCGTCGACATCGAGAACGAACGACCCAGCGAGATCGACTATATAAATGGCGCCGTGGTAAAACTCGCAAAAGAACACAACATTGCGGTGCCGGTCAATGAGACGCTGGTCACCCTTGTGCATGCTATTCAGAGTCGGTACCTCCGATGAAGCACAAGTCTGCAGAATTCTGGAACCCTGGTTTGTCGTCGATTGCCGCGCTACTACAATCGGGTCTCGAGCAGCATTTCGCCGCGGTCGATGTCGCCGTTGTCGATTGCCCGGATCTGACGAAGATAGGTGCGTCCGCGAGCGGCATGTGCGGATCGACAAGATTGATCGAATTTGGTGGCGAGCCCTACGCCCACAACCCGAAGTATCGAGGCACGAATTTCGACATTAATGATGTTCTCGAAACATGCGGCATGCCCGCCGCTAGCGTTTTTGGCGCGGGCATGGCCGACGCAGTCGTCAACAACGGGCATTGCGGTGAAATGATCTCGAATGCGCTGGCTGGCAAAAATAATCTCAGCCAGGTAGCACGCGTGGGTACAGAGCGCCAATGCATCGTGGAACCCTACCAATCCATGACCTGCGGCCCGATCGCCAATCTGTTCGTCAATGATGGTGCGAGTGGCGAGGTCATCCAAATCGACGTCAGGACTCGAGTCGGCGAGCAAATTTCCCTGACGCAGGCAATTCGCGACAGCCTCAGCGCGCCCACTGACGAAAACGGCCATATCGGCATGGGCGGAATTTTCGAGGTCCGTAGCGGCAAGGTTCGCTCGCACGTGATGCCGGATTACGACTGCATCGACTTCGATTACTACGACACAAGCCGCGAGGTGGTAACGCGCGATTTTCTACAGTTTTATGAGCACATGGGCCCGGATTTGTTGTGTTTCTGTACGCTGTGGACGGGTGATCCGACCGGCGGCGACCTGAATCTCAGGACTTCCGGCGAGCACACGCATTTCTATCATGTCGATGACGTCGCACAACAGGCCGGGCACTATCATGGCGACGTATCACCGGACAACGTGCACTACGTGGGGTACTTCAATCTTGCGGAGCGGATCGTAAGGTTTGGTGACATCTATGAGGAGCTCGGACTAAAGCCCTGACACGCATCTCGATCGATTTGCTTCTCCGGCTGTTATGATGCGGCCATGACGCCAGGGGTGAAAAACGTCGCCGGACCTCTCCGCTAGTGGCATTCAATTCCCTAATATTTCTCATCTTCTTTGC
>CAYLSX010000225.1:0-3056 GCA_964386685.1 uncultured Woeseiaceae bacterium
CGATAGCTCACGTACTCGAGCGCAGCATTTCCCGAATAGCTGACTATCGGAAATACAGTTTGAAATGCCGCATGCAGACCGATGTTATTGCGATCCCCTTCGGAGACGTCGGTTTGCAAAAATTTTCGGTAAGAATCCAGCTGGATTGACAGAAGATATGGCACCTCCAGAATCGTCGGCCGCTTGCCAAAATTCTTTCTTATGCGCTTCTTCTCAGTGAATGAATAAGCCATTCAGATGTACCCCGTACAAATCACACAGACGCGAAGACGCAGTCCGCAGTTATCAACTACGGACTGCTCTTTCGCATTCGGACCACTTGGTCCCGCATTCCAGGCAACAGACCGAACTACTTGAGCTCGACGCTTGCGCCGGCTTCTTCAAGCTGTTTCTTGAAGTTCTCGGCGTCTTCCTTGGATGCACCTTCCTTAATCGCTGACGGCGCGCCTTCAACAGTATCTTTGGCCTCCTTCAGCCCCAGACCCGTGATGGTGCGAACTGCCTTGATGACGGAAACCTTGTTTTCGCCAAAGCTCGTCAGCACGACGTCGAACTCGGTCTTCTCTTCGGCGGGTGCAGCATCAGCACCAGCACCGGCTGCGGCAACCGCAACCGGAGCAGCGGCAGAAACGCCCCACTCTTCCTCGAGCATCTTGACGAGGTCGACGACTTCTATAATCGGCTTTGCGCTCAACTCTTTGAGCAGATCTTCGTTTGACAATGCCATTTCTCTATTCCTCTATAAATTCCTGAATCAGTATGATGTTTTGTAATCTATCCAGTTCTCAGGCCGCATTTTCCTGCTCACCACGCGCGGACAATGTCCTTGCGAGCATCGCAGACGGCTCTGCGAGTGTCCGTACCAGCTTGGTCATCGGTGCTATCATCACGCCGAGCAGCATCGCGCGCGCCTGATCAAGCGTTGGCAAATCTGCCAATTTCGCGAGATCGGATGCTGGCAATAGCTCCCCGCCGACTGAAAGCGAAACCGCCTTAAGAGCTTCGTGCTCCTTGGCGAAATTCTTGATAACCCTGGCTGCGGCACCTGGATCTTCCTTCGCAAACGCGAGCAGTATCGGCCCGTTGAGTGAATCTTTCATACACTCGAATTCGGTACCTTCGACGGCCCGGCGTGCCAGCGTGTTTTTGACAACACGCAGATATACGCCGGCACTGCGTGCTTCTCTACGCAAGTCCGTCATCTCTGCTACGGATAGTCCTCTATATTCCGCTGCAACAGCGGTAATAGAGTCACCCGCGACCGCGTTTACCTCTTTGACAAATCTCTTTTTGTCTTCGAGTCTCAGTGCCATGATTCTCTCCTGGCTAACGGTCACAATCAGCGGATTCCATTTCCGCCACCCATGTCGAACGGTGACCATTCGCCAGACTGAACTGACTCAGGCAACACCATCTGCGTAGGCAATAATTAAGGCCGGTTTACTACCTTCCACCTACGGTCTTCGACGATGACCGGGATCTTTCGAGCCCGGTCGTTTATCGCGGCCCCGTTAAATCAATGAGAGATCAACGAGACCGCAAACTCTATTTCAGGCGTCTATGCTCGCCCTATCGACTGACACGCCAGGCCCCATAGATGAGGACACGGTCAGCTTTTTCAAATACGCACCTTTCGACGCTGCCGGCTTGGTCTTCTTGAGGTCCGCAAGCAGCGCATTGAGGTTCTCTTTCAATGCCGGCACTTCAAAGTCGGCACGGCCGATCGGGCAATGAATTATTCCCGCCTTATCAGTCCTGTATCGAACCTGACCGGCCTTGGCGTTTTTCACAGCCGTTTCGACATCAGTCGTTACGGTGCCGACCTTCGGGTTAGGCATTAATCCTCTGGGTCCGAGAATCTTGCCAAGTCCGCCGACGACACTCATGGCGTCGGGCGTCGCGATGACTACTTCAAAATTCATCTCACCGGCCTTGACCTTCTCTGCGAGATCGTCATAACCGACGATGTCGGCGCCGGCCGCTTTCGCCTTGTCAGCGTTTTCGCCCTGGGCAAATACCGCGACACGGATGGACTTACCCGTGCCGTTTGGCAATACCGTCGAGCCTCGAACGACCTGGTCAGACTTACGCGGATCGACGCCGAGATTCACTGAGATATCTATGCTCTCAGGGAATTTGGCGGTCGCGAATTCCTTAACCAGCGTCAGTGCTTCGTCGATCTCATACAATTTCGTGGGCTCGATCTTCTCTCGAGCCAGTTTCCTGCGCTTCGTTAATCTGCTCATTACTTCACGCCCTCCGTCTCGATGCCCATACTTCGGGCGGTACCAGCGACGGTACGGACTGCAGCATCCATGTCGGCGGCCGTGAGATCGGGCATTTTGGTCGTCGCAATCTCTTCGAGCTGCTTGCGATTCACCTTGCCGACCTTTTCCATGTTTGGTTCGCCCGATCCCTTCGGAACTCCTGCAGCCTTCCGCAACAACACAGCTGCTGGCGGCGTCTTTGATATGAAGGTAAAACTGCGATCGGTATACACCGTAATAATCACCGGAATCGGCAGACCCGGTTCGGTGCCCTGCGTCTGCGCATTAAACGCCTTGCAGAACTCCATAATATTCACACCATGCTGGCCCAAGGCGGGACCGACCGGTGGACTCGGATTAGCCTGACCTGCAGGAACCTGCAGCTTAATGTAATTTGCAACCTTCTTCGCCATCGTGCTTTCCTCTCGAGTTCAAACGCCTGCTTAGGGCTCCTCGTATATAAAGTAACCGTCTAACCTTTTTCGACTTGACCGAAATCAAGCTCGACGGGCGTAGACCGGCCCAAAATCTGTACTGCCACCTGCAAGCGGCTTTTTTCGTAATTCACCTGCTCAACAACACCGCTGAAATCGTTGAACGGACCGTCGACCACGCGCACGATTTCACCCGGCTCGAACAATACCTTCGGCCGCGGCTTGTCCACGCCTTCCTTGACGCGCTGCAAAATCTGATCAGCTTCCTTTTCCGAGATCGGCGCAGGGCGATCACTCGATCCACCGATGAATCCCAATACCTTGGGAACCTCTTTCACGAGATGCCATGTCTCAT
>CAYLSX010000226.1:0-3042 GCA_964386685.1 uncultured Woeseiaceae bacterium
CAGCGATGCCAAATCCCCCGATGGTCGCAGGTTTAAATGTCTTAATGTTGGTACATTAGTATAATACGACCTTATTCCGTTCGCTTCAATTATTTACGACTTGCGGTCTGGACTGGGGCTAAGTGGCGGAAATCCGGCTAGCGCTCTTCGGTCAGGTGGATTGGTGCACCGAATACGGCGTCCGGATTCAGGTCGATAACTCGCCAGTCTTGCAGGCCATCCCGGGCCATTACGGATTTATCGATCGCTCCTTTCGCCGCGAGTTTTGCTCTCGCATCCTCCAGATCGTCCACGGCAAATGAGATCAGAAATACGCCCTCTCCCTGCTGCTTCAGTACCCGCGCCGGCTCGGAATCGTCGTCGACAGGCTGCACCAGCACGATCCAGACACCATTTACGTCAAACCTGGCTGTTGCGACGCCGCGCTCCGGCAACGTTTCGAGCTCGACTGATTCGATTTCAAACAGATCTTTGTAACGCTCAACGGCCTTGTCGAGGTCTGCAACTAGAAAGCTGATGTGATGTACGCCTGTCAACATTTGTGTTTTCTCAGTAGTAGTCATGATTCCTGGCCATCTAGTAGTGAAGGCTGTCGCGTATGGCAGTGATGTGCTCGGGGCCCACTCTGCAGCAGCCGCCAACGAATTTCGCCCCAGCGCTCAACCAGGTTTTGGATTCTTTAGCACATTCGACCGGACTGATGCTGCCATGCCACGAATTGTCTGCAACTTCGTAAGTCTCACCAGAATTCGGGTAAACGACAATCGCTTTTTCCGGTGCTGCCTGTCTGATTTCCTCAATCAACGAGGTAATCAGATGAGGCGCGGTACAGTTGATGCCGAGCGCCAGAACTCGTGGGTGGTCGCGAAACTTCTTCGCTACCTCTTGCAGCGGAGTACCGTCACTGATGCATCGTTCGTCCCGGCAGGCAAAACTCACCCATGCGGGCGATTCAACATCCATAAGCAGATCATGAAGCACCCCGGCCTCCGAAACGTTCGGAATCGTTTCACAGGCCAGGACATCCGCGCCGCTTTTGTCCAGGAGGTGCAAGCGGCCGGAATGAAACTGCCGCAATCCTTCCACGTCAATATTGTAGTCGCCCGTATATTCCGAGCCGTCATGCACCGTGGCACCATATGGCCCGATGCTTGCCGCAACCATCGGCATGAAACTCGCGTCCGAATGCGCGTCCAGGAACTTCTGTCTTGCCGCGTGCGCCAGATCGACTGAACTGACAATGAGATCATCGGCCTGCTGTTCGGACAAACCCAGTGGCATGAAGCCCGTGCGGCTGGCCTGATAACTCGCGCTAATAATGATGTTCGCACCGGCTTCGAGGAATGCGAGATGTGCGTCGACGATCGCCGATGGATTTGATTGCAGCATTCCCGCCGACCAAAGCTCGTTACCGATATCGCAACCCTGTGCTTCAAGCTCGGTCGCCAATCCGCCGTCCAGCACAATCGCCCCGTCTTGCGACAGCGCTTTTTCGAACAGGTTTTGTTTTGAGTTTTGCATCGGCTTAATGACCATTGCGAATGACTTATTCCTGTTTCCATTTCTTCTGTCGAATCGTATCCCTTAATCCCCACAATGGCCAAATTCCCGCCAATCCGTAATAAGATCGGCATATAGCGGAAATCGTGGAACAATGACGCTCGGAGGCCTGTCTATTTATGCATTGATGTACATCCACCTGCGAAAGACCATTCCGGCACTTACCGACGCATCGTAAATGACACATTTGCAAAAATCCGGTCTGTTGATTGTTTTCCTTGTCACATGTTCTGCTGCTCACGCGCAGACGAAAAATGGCTTTGACCTCCGTGACGCATCCGTTCCTGTAGACCAAATAAGGCGCGGCGGTGTGCCGCGTGACGACATTCCATCAATTGATAACCCAAAATTTATTGTTGCCGACGACGCGGATTTCCTCAAGGACAAGGACCGCGTCCTCGGCGTCTTTAGAAACGGCATCGCCAAGGCGTACCCCATACGCATTCTGGATCACCACGAGATAGTCAACGATCATTTTGGCGACGAGGCAGTTGTCGTTACCTATTGCCCACTTTGTTATACAGGCATGGTTTTCTCGGCGATGGCGGCCGATTTCGACTTTACCTTCGGCGTGTCCGGCCTCTTGTACAACAGCGATGTCCTTCTTTATGACCGCCAGACCGGCTCGCTCTGGTCACAGGTGCTGAGCAAGGCCATTACCGGCCCGCTGAAAGGGATGACACTGCCATCGCTGCCCGCCGCACATACGACATGGCGCGACTGGTCTGCGCGTTATCCGGACACGCTCGTTCTATCCACGGATACGGGATTCAAACGCAACTATCGACGTTCACCATATCTTGACTACGCTCGAACAAGCCGATTGATGTTTCCCGTTGAGAACAAAAACAAGGACTATCGCAACAAGGATCTTGTACTCGGCATTACAGCGAACGGGGTGACCAAAGCTTATCCATTCAAAGAGCTCGAGAAAAACCAACAGAAGAAATTCGAGGATTCGGTAGGCGGCACAACAGTCACGGTAGAGTGGTTCGAGTCCGAAGACTTCGCACGCATACTCGATGACACGGGACAGGAACTCCCCAGCGTCATTGCTTATTGGTTTGCATGGTATGCATTTCATCCGGATACTGACATCTTCCGTGCAGGCGATCCGGACTAGGCAATGACCGATCCTAACTGGTACTCAGTACTACCACCTGTCCTTGCGATCGTTCTCGCGATCTGGACGAAACAGGTCATCCTGTCGCTCGCCGCCGGTATCTGGATGGGGTACACGCTGTTAGGTGGTTTCAACCCCCTGGCCGGTATCGGCGATGGACTGGACGGCATCATCAACGTCTTCACCGATCCGGGCGATGCCCGGGTAATCGTCTTCACTTTGTTGATCGGTCCCTTGATCGCAACTATCGAACGATCGGGAGGCGTCAGGGGGTTCGTGCATTACCTGGAGACCCGGCGCTGGGTTTACAACGGGACAAGAGCTCAGTATCTGGCGTGGGGAACCGGCCTGGTCATATT
>CAYLSX010000227.1:0-3015 GCA_964386685.1 uncultured Woeseiaceae bacterium
GTCATTCCGCTGCCAACTCGGCCAGACCGCGAAAATGTTCAAGCGCTGCCGGGTTTGCCAATGCGTCCGTATTTTTCACATCCTCACCATGCACCACAGATCGAACCGCGAGCTCGACGATCTTGCCGCTGATGGTTCGCGGAATCTCGGGCACCGCGATAATCTTGGCAGGCACATGGCGTGGCGTCGTATTGTCACGGACTGCTTTGCGGATATTCTGTTGCAGGTCTTCGGTGAGCCTCACGCCATCGCGGAGTACGACGAATAGCACAACTCGGACGTCGTTCTCCCAGTCCTGTCCAATCGCGATGCTCTCGAGAACCTCGTCAAGCTGCTCCACCTGTCGATAGATCTCCGACGTACCGATACGCACGCCGCCGGGATTTAGTACGGCATCCGAGCGGCCGTGAATCAGCATGCCGCCCTCGTCCGTAATCTCGGCATAATCTCCGTGTGCCCATACACCCGGAAACCGCTCGAAGTAAGCAGCATGATATTTGGTGTTTTCAGGATCGTTCCAGAAGCTGACCGGTTGTGAAGGAAATGGCTTGGTGCAAACCAACTCACCGTTTTCATTGATGACCGAGTTGCCATCCTCATCGAAAATCTCGACGGCCATGGCCAATGCGCGGCATTGCAGCTCGCCGCGCCGTACCGGCAAGATCGGATTGCCGGTGGCAAAGCAACTGATGATGTCGGTTCCACCGGATATCGACGACAGCTGGACGTCGTCCTTGATTGCGTCATAGACGAAGTCGAAGCTCTCGGGCGCCAGCGGCGATCCGGTGGACAGAACGGCTCGCAAGTCTGACAGCGCGAATTTATCTTTCGGTCGTACGCCTGCCTTCTCAAGTGCCGAAATATATTTCGCGCCCGTGCCGAACACGGTCATGCTTTCATCGTCGGCAATTTGCCAGAGAATATTTCCATCGTCGAAGAACGGCGATCCATCATAGAGAATCAGTGTCGCCCCGGATGCGAGGCCCGACACCAGCCAGTTCCACATCATCCAGCCGCAGGTCGTGAAGTAGAACAGACGGTCATCGGGTCCTATGTCGATATGAATCGCGTGTTCTTTCAGGTGCTGTAGCAGCGTTCCACCGACGCCGTGCACGATGCACTTGGGGATACCGGTCGTGCCGGATGAATACATGATGTAAAGCGGATGATCGAACTCGACTTGCATGAACTCGAGCTTTGCGTCATTTACCGCGAAATCCTGCCAATGTACGGCGCCGCGGAGGTCGGCGATGTCGAAGTCGTCGCTCGAAAACGGCACGACGACGGTATGCTCAATACTCTCGATGACATCCAGCACACCTTTGACTGATTCGAGTGAATCGTGCCGCTTGCCATTGTAGAAATAGCCGTCTGCACAGAACAAGACCTTCGGCTTGATCTGCCCAAAGCGATCGACGACACCGTTGATTCCGAAATCGGGGGAACAGGACGACCAGATCGCTCCAATGCTGGTGGCCGCAAGCATTGCAATTATCGCTTCCGGACAATTCGGCAAATAGCCGGCGACTCGATCGCCTTTTACGACGCCCGCCGATCGCAAGCCTTGTGCGACATCGGCAACGGCCTGTCGCAGTTCATCAAAACTGAGCTCACTCCGGGCGCCGTTCTCTCCACGGAAAATGATCGCTGCCCGCTCGCCGCTGTATCGCAAGACGTGTTCGGGGAAGCTTAGTTCACTGCCGGAAAACCACTTCGCCGTGGTCATGTCGCCGGGCTGCACGAGTACCGTTTCGGCGGCCTTGCTGAACCGAACCTCGCAAAAATCACAGAGCGCCTGCCAGAAATCGGCTGTGTTATCGATCGACCATTGATACAGATCATTGTAGGAGTCGAACGACCGCTCTTTCATGAAGCGATACATCGCCGTTTTCTTCAGTTGTTCCGGTTCAGGCTGCCAGATGATCGGATTCTCGGTCATCGGGGACTCCTCTGCATTGGATCGGTGATTATCCCAACATGTAGCGGCGAGTCCACACTCTTTGCCTGTGTCATACTTTGCCACCAGGAGGTCAAAATGCCGGATAGTCTATTTTGGTTAGTGGGCGGAGCGATCGTATTGTCCATCGTAGTCGTCGGCCTTCTCGCCAGCAAAAAGAGAGGCCCAAAGATCCCCGAATCGCTAAGGCCCGGGCATTCGCTGCCTGACTTTCCCGCCGCCGATGAACACGGCAACCCGATCCGATCAGTACAGGTGGTCGGCTCGCCAACCGTGATGCTGTTCGTTCGCGGCAACTGGTGTCCGTTTTGCACGCAGCAGGTCGAGGGGCTGACCCGGCATTACAAGGACATCGTCGATCTCGGCGCCAAGCTCATCTTCGTCACACCAACACCGCTGGAAACGACACGCCGCGTCGCAGAGTTTTTTGAGGTCGAGTTCGATTTCTGGTTGGATAATGAACTCGCTGCAGCCAATCAACTGGGCCTGGTGATGTCGGCCGCGGTGCCTGGCGACAGTCAAAAAGAATACGGTACCGATACGGTGTGGCCGACCGCATTGGTAATCGATGCGGCAGGCATCATTCGCTATTCGAAACTCTCGCGCATGGTCATCGACCGGCCGGACCCGAAGTTGCTGCTGAACGAACTAAAGAAGATCGCCTAATTTGCGGCGGCGATTATTTTGCGAGCGTGCGCATCCGCGATGACGTTGGTGGGTTTACCTGAAGCAGCGGCTTCCTCGAATATCCTGGTCAGGTGAGGGCCGATCGCCGCGACCAGAACGTCGACTTCGGCATCATCAACATCTCCGGAATATTCACAAGCGACATTGATGATGCCACCACCGTTGATGACATAGTCAGGCGCATACAGAATACCCGCATCGCTGAGTCGTTGACCGTCTTCATCGGTCTCCAGCTGGTTGTTGGCACCGCCGGCGACAATACTCGCCTTGATCGTCGGAATCGATTGCTCGCTTAGAATTGCACCGAGAGCGCATGGCGCGAGCACATCGGCGTCCTGGGATAATATTTCGTCTAAAGGAGCCGCAGTCGC
>CAYLSX010000228.1:0-3008 GCA_964386685.1 uncultured Woeseiaceae bacterium
ATTTCTCCGTGAGCGAAGAAGTTGTGCAGGCCGGAGCCGTCCGGATCCGATAATGCAATTTTTACGTTCTCATTCTTCGACCGTAACGCACGGGCGACGCCGGCCAATGTCCCGCCTGTTCCGACGGAACTGACGAAGCCGTCGACGGCTCCATCGGTCTGTTGCCAGATCTCCGGGCCAGTAGTTTCTTCGTGAAATGTACGGTTGGCGAGATTTTCGAACTGGTTGGCCCACCAGGCACCGTTTTCTTCCGTTTGGTTCAATGATTCCGCCAGCCGGCCGGAGGTATGTACAAAATGGTCCGGATTCTTGTAAGGCACTGCTGGTATGAGTTTTACTTCGGCGCCGTACGCTTTGAGCGTCGCAATTTTCTCGTTGCTCTGATTATCCGGCATGACGATGACAGTGCGATGACCCAAAGCGCTGCCGATCATGGCCAGACCGATGCCGGTGTTGCCTGCCGTGCCCTCGACGATAATGCCGCCGGGTTTCAAGGCGCCGGCCTTTTTGGCCTCGACAATCATGCCGAGCGCCGCCCGGTCCTTGACTGATCCGCCCGGATTCATGAACTCGGCCTTGCCGAGAATCTCGCAGCCGGTCGCGTCCGATAGATGATTCAGACGAATTAGTGGGGTGTTACCCACGCATTGCGTCAGGCGCCGTATGTCATCGGTCATGATTATTCGCTTATCGCAGCGAGCTGATCGGCCTGATGTTCGCTGACCAGGGGTTGTATGATCTGATCGAGATCGCCTTCGAGGACTTCCGGTAATTTATAAAGAGTCAGGTTGATGCGGTGATCGGTCACCCGGCCCTGCGGATAGTTGTAGGTCCGGATGCGTTCCGAGCGATCGCCGCTGCCGACCTGCAGTTTTCGATCTTGAGCCTGTTCGCTCTCGCGCTGTGAAATCTCCGCGTCCAGCAGCCTGGCCTTCAACAATGACATCGCCCTGGCGCGGTTCTTGTGCTGCGATCGTTCGTCCTGGCATTCCACCACGATGCCTGTCGGCATATGTGTCAGGCGAACCGCGGAGTCCGTCTTGTTGACATGCTGGCCACCCGCGCCGGAGGCCCGGTAGGTATCGACGCGAAGATCGCTCGGGTTGATCTCGATTTCCTCGATTTCGTCGGCCTCCGGTAAGACCGCGACCGTGCAGGCAGAGGTATGAATACGGCCTTGCGATTCGGTGGCAGGCACTCGCTGCACGCGGTGTGCACCGGACTCGAACTTCAGCCGGGCATAGATGCCACTGCCGGAGATGCGGCTGATAATTTCCTTGTAGCCGCCGTGGTCGCCTTCCCTGGCGTTGACGACTTCGAGTGTCCAGCGCATGGCTTCCGCAAATTTGGAATACATACGAAAAAGATCGCCGGCGAAGATTGCTGCCTCATCGCCGCCCGTTCCCGCGCGGATCTCGAGATAGACATTGGCATCGTCGCGCGGGTCCGGTGGTATCAGTGCCTTCTGCAGGTCCAGCACCAGTTCGTCCCGGCCTTCGGTGAGCGTGGTCAGCTCTTCCTGTCCCATCTTACGGATCGCGTCGTCGCTGTCTCCGGCCATTTCCTCGGCGGCGGCGATGTCCTCAATCATGGATTCGTACTGTCGAAACATACCGACCACAGGCTCGAGTTTCGCATACTCGCGCGACAGATCACGAAACTGGTTCTGGTCACCGATGATGTCGGGATCAGACAATAGTCCCGACACTTCCTCGAATCGTTCGCGAACGGTCTCAAGCCGGTTTTTGATTGACTCTTTCATTGCTCTTTCTTGTCAAGTCCGAAAAGCTTGCGTGCCGCTTCGATCAGTTGCTTGTCTGAAAGCTCGCCGGCTTCGCGTAATCGCACGCTCGGCTGGTGCAGCATTTTTTTCAGTAACGATGCGGTTGCGTACTCCAGGATCTCATCATCGCTCGCGCCCTTGTTCAATCGGAGCCGCGCCTGCTTCAAGACTTCGTTCCTGATCGCATCCCCCTGATCGCGCAACTCGGTAATAATCGGTGCGACCTCCTTGCTTCGCTCCATGGCGAGATATCGCTGAATCTCCTCATCCAGGATCTGATTGGCGTCTACTGCAGCTGCCTCCCGATTACTTTGCCCTTCAACGATTACCTTGTCGAGATCGTCGATTGTATAAAGGTATACGTCATTCAGCGCTGCGATAGCCGGATCGATGTCTCTCGGTACGGCGATATCGACGACGAACACGGGTTTGCGTTTACGCGCTTGCACGGCTCTTGTCATCTGCTCGAGTGAGATCACCGGTTCGCTGCTCGCTGTCGAACTGATCAGGATATCGGCAGCGGGCAAGGTTCCTTCGATCTCGGAGAGCGGCAGTGCGAAGCCGCTGAACTGGCCGGCGAGCGCTTGCGCTCGATTGATATCGCGATTCGCGACGAATAGTCGACCGATGCCCTTGCTGTCGAGATGCTTGGCAACGAGTTCCATGGTCATGCCGGCGCCGATCAGCAGCGCCGTGTGCCGGCCGAAGCCCGCGAAAAACTGATTGGCGAGTGTCACCGCCGCGTAAGCGACAGAGACCGGGTTACTGCCGATCTCCGTATCGGTGCGGACCTTCTTTGCAACGGAAAAAGTGTGCTGAAAAAGCCGGCTTAATCTGCTGCCGACTGTGCCGGCCTGCTGCGCCTGCCGATAGGCGTCTTTTAGCTGGCCGAGAATCTGTGGCTCGCCGAGCACCATCGAGTCAAGCCCGCAGGCGACCCGAAAGAGGTGCCGGATGGCCTCGTCCTTGTCAATCGTAAACAAGGCGTTTTGCGCCTCGGCGTCGAGGTCCTGATCATTCTGCAACCAGCTTTGCAATTCCGCGCTGTCGTCCACGTTCGATACGACATAAAATTCGGTGCGGTTGCAGGTGGACAACAAGACGGCTTCGTCGATGCCATCCAGTTTTTTGAGTTGCAATAGCGCCCTGGCGACGTCGTCTCCAGAAAATATGACCTGTTCACGTATTTCTACAGGTGCCGTGTTATGGTTCAACCCGAATATTT
>CAYLSX010000229.1:0-3007 GCA_964386685.1 uncultured Woeseiaceae bacterium
GTGGTGCTACGGTTTGGCATCGCTTGTTTCTCCAGTATTCCTTACCATACGGCGACCAACTTGTGCCGGCAGTGTACCGCAAGGTGGGCACTGCTCAAACGGATCGGAGATAGTGGACCCATGTACAGGATCGGGCAAAGACATTCCCGCCATCTTCACGAGAAAAGGCCGCCGGTCAGCAGGGAAAAATTGATCGCCGAGCAATCCCTGCGCGCCGCCATTACCAGCGCAGTAATTGGGATCACAGTCTGTAACATTCTCTGGGCGTATTCGGCATCTGCGTCGGGCAAGTACTTTCCATGGTTCGCAGTCGTTCAGGGTGCTGCCATTGGTTATGCCGTACAAAGAAGTGGCCGCGGGCTGGACTGGCGCTTTCCGTTGATCGCGGGCGTATCGGCCTGGATAGCATCGTTTAGCGGCAATCTGTTCATTGCGCTCTTATTTACGACGACAGAGACTGGTCCAGTACGCAATGGCTGGTGGCAAATCCTGTATAGCTTTTTTGAGAATACGGTATCAGGCATTGACGTTATCTATGCACTTTGTGCGGTTGCGGTCGCGACGTTTTACGCCAAGAGACGCCTGACTCGGCATGAAGTCCTGGCACTGCGGAAAGACAAGGAAGCACAAAAATGACCGAGGAAAGAATACTCATCTACGGCGATTCGATATCAGGCAACTGCTACAAAATACAATTGCTTTGCTCGCAGCTCGGCATTCCTTACGATTGGCAGGAGGTCGACATTCTGAAGGGCGACACCCGTACAGATGACTTTCTGGCCATGAATGCCAATGGAAAAATTCCCTTGCTGGCGTTGCCGGACGGGCGCTATCTTGCGGAATCTAATGCGATTTTAGGCTATCTCGCCGCTGACTCTGACTTGGCAGGTCGGGATCGGTACACACGCGCCGAGATTTTGCAGTGGATGTTTTTCGAGCAGTACAGTCACGAGCCGAACATCGCGACCTCCCGTTTTATCGTTCAGTATCTCGGCAGCCCGCCGGATCGCCAGGCAGCGTTGGAGGAGAAGCGAATTTCTGGTTACAAAGCACTGGACGTTATGGAAGGGGAATTAGAGAGTAAAGAATTCTTTGTTGATGACAAATATAGTCTCGCCGACATTGCACTCTACGCGTATACACATGTTGCCGCTGATGGCGGCTTCGATTTGAAGGACTACCCGGCGATTCGCGTATGGCTCGGCCGCGTCGAGGCGACGCCCGCGTACGTACCAATGCGAGTAAAGTAGGACGACGTCGCCAACCCAGGGTCGCCGTAGTACTGACAGGCCCGGCCTGTTAATCTTTTTGCCATGTCAGTTGTCGTCAGGATAGTCAAATGGATCGCGTCAATGCTCGTGGTTCTCCTGCTGACGATCTATTTCGTTCGCGCCTACGATATGAGAAATATGCCGGCGCTAGGTCCGGAATACCGAGTCGAATTCGAGCACGAGTTCGACGCATCACAGGAAGACCAGGTCGATTGGTCTGCGTATCTGGAAATTGAGGGTCGGCTTGCCATCGAACTGGAAGAAAAAATTCATAACGTCGCGAGATCGAACAGCCCCGTTGATCGTTTCTCGCCCGCTAGCCTGACCTTTCCAGATAGTTACCCTCAAAACTGGAACTACTCCTTTGAGATCGTTGCGCCGGCAGCACGCGGCGTGGCAGTGTTGCTTCACGGGCTAACCGACTCCCCGTACTCAATGCGATCGACTGCCGAAATTCTGGTGGACGCTGGTTTCAGCGTGGTAGTACCGCGCATGCCGGGTCACGGCTTTGCCGTCGGCGGACTACTGGAAGCTAGATGGCGAGATTGGGTAGCGGTCGTTCGCATTGCTGTCAGGCACGCCGTGAAAATGCAGGGTGGCGACCGACAACTACTGCTCGTTGGTTATTCCAACGGTGGTCTGATGGCAGTCGACTACGCGTTGTATTGTGGCGATATCGCCGAATTACCCTGTCCCGATGGTCTCGTAATGATGTCGCCCGCTATCGCGGTAACGGCTTTGGCGGCGGTTACAAACCTGCATGCAGCGATTTCGTGGATGGATTACTTCGAGAAATCAAGATGGCAAACAATATTGCCGGAAATCGACCCTTTCAAATTTACTTCGTTTCCGATGCAGTCCGCATGGGAGATATATAAGCTCTCGCGGCGCACCCACAAGCTACTGGAAGACGAAGGCAAGGTTGCAAAATTGCCGCCGATTCTGACATTTCAGTCTGTTGTCGATAACACGGTTGACGCGAGCGCGATTGTCACGGTTTTGTACGACAAGTTACCGGCCAATGGCAGCCAACTCGTTGTGTACGACGTCAATCGTAATAGCACCGTCTTGCACCTGATGAAAAATCTGCCGGATGATCCCGCGAACTATTTCGAAGCGGCGGCGCCTTTAGATTTCGGAGTGACGATTCTCAGGAATCGGCATCGGGATGGGCCGGAAGTCGACGTATTCTCATTGGCCGCCGGAGAGCTTGAAGCGGTCGTAGAGGCGACCAATCATGTCTGGCCGCGCGGTATCTATTCGCTATCACATATTGCGGTGCCCTTTCCCACTGATGATCCGGTCTACGGCGATGGCTCCGGCCTCGGCGATGACGACCCCAGATTCGCGTTTGGCGCCCTGGCTCCTCGTGGCGAAGGCGGCGTATTGCGCCTGACGCCGGCGTACTTTCTTCGTACCAGGTATAACCCGTTTTTCGAGTTCCAGGAGAGCTATTTACTACAGTGGCTTGGCAACCTGTGACCGAAAAATTATGCGGATGCGTAACTTTCGATGACAGCTGCCGTCTTTGGAACTTGCGCCAGGTAAGAGCGGGCAAGTTTTTCGATATCCTGAATCGCGCTAGTCACGCCGACGAAAAACGGTGGGCTGCGGCGCAGGAGTTTCCAGTCACCGGTTTGAAGTACGCGAACGAGATGCGTGATGTTGTTTTTCATCGCGTCCACGTAAGGATTCTCGCCGTCGTATAACACTTCTATATAGCGATAGGCACGATT
>CAYLSX010000230.1:0-2966 GCA_964386685.1 uncultured Woeseiaceae bacterium
GTCAAACCGGCGGCGTTCGTGATCGATACCATCATCTCGAGTTCGGGAGTCGTGTCGCCGCCTCCCGGATATCTGAGAAAAGCAGCTGAGATAATTCGTGCGGCAGGTGGCTTGTTTGTCGCTGACGAAGTGCAGCCGGGATTTGGACGCACAGGGAAAAACTTCTGGGGATACGAGGCCGACGATTTTATCCCTGACATCGTCACGATGGGTAAACCCATGGGTAATGGCCATCCGCTCGCAGCGACTGTTGCGCGAACTGACATCGTCGACCGTTTCTCCGTCAAGGGAAGTTACTTTAATACCTTCGGGGGCAATCCGGTCTCCTGTGCTGCGGGCCTTGCGGTACTGGATGTCATCGAGAACGAAAATCTGCAGCAGAATGCGCTAGCCGTGGGCCAGTACCTGATCGACGGAGTGACGGAGTTGGCTACGCGACACGAGGGCATTGGCGAAATTCGTGGCTCCGGTCTGTTCCTCGCGGTCGATCTGGTCAAGGACAGGGAGACCCGGGATCCCGCGACCGAACTGGCTGCCAAAGTGGTCAACGGACTGAGAGAAAGGGGGGTGCTAACCGGATCCATAGGCCCCTTCGACAACATCCTCAAATTGAGGCCGCCGATGGTACTTTCGACCGAAAATGTCGACTATTTTCTCGAAATTGTGGACGGGGTCTTTTCTGCCGCCAAATAGCTCGTAGTACGGTTGCCCAGGACATGACGGACACCTTACGAATCGATTTTCTGAGCAGGCTCGCCGCGACGCCATTCATCGCGACGCTTCGCGGTGTGCAACATGCCGAGGTCGTCGAGATTGCGGAGGCGCTGGTTTCGACCGGTATCACCCTCATCGAAATTACCGTCGATTCCCCGGAACCCTATTTCACGATGGAAAAACTTGCGCTGCGCATTTCCGATCAGGTCATGATTTGCGCGGGCAACGTAATGACTCCAGAGCAGGCCACGGATGCGGCGAACGCAGGCAGCCGGGTAATCTTCTCACCGATCTTTAATGAATCGGTTGTCAAAGCGACCAAGGAAAAAAGAGCGTTATCGGTGCCAGGCATTTTTACGGCGACCGAAGCGGTCGCCGCCGTGAATGCGGGTGCGGAAGCATTACGAATATTTCCGGCCGACAATTTCTCGACGCAAGCCTTGCGAGAATTTCGCACGGTGTTGCCGGAGGAGATGATTTACATTCCCACCGGTGGAATTACGGCGCATAAGGTCAAAAGTTACATGGCTGCAGGCGCCGCGGGATTCGGCCTCGGCACCAGCATCTATACGCCCGGCGCAACGCCGGATGAAGTTGAGCAACGCGCCAAGGTATTTACGCAGATACTGGTGCGGTCCGACGCCTGATTATTTAACCCTGTCTGCCGGCGCCTTGTATACAAGCCCGCCTTTAACCACCGTGTCGACATGCTCGAGCACGGTGATATCGCTTAAGGGATTTCCTTCGACCGCAACGATGTCGGCGTAATAGCCGGGCTTAATCGAACCGATACGATCACCCCAGCCCAGGTAATGGGCGGCGACCGACGTTGCCGACTTGATAGCTTCCATGGGCGTCATGCCCCACTCGACATAGCTCGCGAATTGCTGTGTGTTCATTCCGTGAGGATAGATGCCTGCGTCTGTGCCGAAAACCAGCGGTACGCCAGCATCGTAAGCACGTTTGAAATTCTGGCGCTGAACCTCTGTCGTTTCATAGGTTTTTCTTAGAAACTCTTCGGGCCAGCCACGCTTTTTGCCTTCGATCATCATCCAGTCGCCAGCGAAGATGTCCATCGAGAGTGGCACATCGTGTTCGATGGCGAGCCTGATTCCCTCATCATCGATATAGGTTGCATGCTCGATGCTGTCGACGCCGAACAGGATGGCTTCTTTGATCGACTGCGCACTGTGTGCATGAGCGGTGACGAGAAGACCGGCGGCGTGGCCGACTTCGACAGCGGCAGCAATCTCCTCGGACGTCATCTCGGGCTCTGAGGGAATCCCGCCGTAAGACAATACGGCGCCCGATGCGATCAATTTCAGAAAATCAGCGCCGCCATCGACGGCGGCCTGCGCTTTTAGACGAAATTGATCCGCGCCACGGGCCACGCCTTGTCGCACACGCAGTGGTGTATCTTCTTCCGCGACGCTGGGGACGAGCAGATCGCCGCCGCCTCCTGGAATTGTCAGGTAAAATCCCGCCACCCGCATTCTGGGGCCGATCGATTGCCCGGCATTTATCTCGTCACGCAAATCACGTTCCGTCCAGCCGTAATAGACACCGACATTGCGCACTGTAGTCATGCCGGTGTTAAGCGTGACGAGTGCAAGGCGGCGGCCGACAGCCATATTTTCTTCATAACTCCGGTGAATAACGAGCTCCAGGTCGGCGAGGTCATCGACCGACTCCATGATGTGCGTATGCATATCGATGAAACCGGGGAGACAGGTTCTGTCGGACAAATCGAGCACGGCAATGCCGGTGGTTGCCTCGACATCCGCGGCGAGCAGTTTGATGCGACCGTCTTCGACCAGAATGAACGTCGGGCCGGCTATGTCGTCGCTGACGCCGTCTATCAATGCTCCGCAACGAATGAGAACAGTGCCGGTGTCCGCAGCGTAAGGCGTTTCGCTTACGAGGGCCGGTGGTTCCGCTGGCTGCGAACAGCCCGCCAGGCCGGTGGCGGCCAAGAGCAGAATGGCGAGGATTCGGGCGGGCTTGACCATGTGATCCCTGAGATTGCTGAGGGCGGGGTCGGATTTCCACGGTAGCAAAAAATAAGGTCTAATCGCCACCTATATAAGGAGTAGGGATACACGATGCGCCGAACGATCATATTGGCAGCATTTCTGCTGGCCGCTTGCAATAGCGCGGAGCGCCCCATTTCCCAACAGCTGCCGAGCTTCGAGGAGTTCGACGGCTTCGTCGACATGTATTGGGACGAGTCGAAGGGCAGGCTGCTTCTCAAA
>CAYLSX010000231.1:0-2966 GCA_964386685.1 uncultured Woeseiaceae bacterium
GGCATCGTGCAACTCATCGTCGCGGGAAGTCAGGGAATGATCTATCCGACTGTCGGTGCCTCCGGCGGAGTGTTCGGTATCTTGCTCGCCTTCGGCATGGCGTTCCCGAATCGCATGGTTATGCTGATGTTTCCGCCGATACCGATGAAGGCAAAATATATGGTTATCCTGTTTGGTGCGATGGAATTGTATTTCGGCGTCAGCGGCCGGTCGCCCGGCGTCGCCAACTTCGCACATCTCGGAGGCATGCTCTTCGGCTTCCTGCTCATTCAATATTGGCGCAACGCGCGGAGACGTTAGTTGGTCGATAACATCCTGGCGTTAGTGGCGGCGACTGCGGTGCTCATCGTAATACCCGGCCCGAACGTTGCGCTAATCGTTGCGAACAGCCTGAGATACGGATATCGATACGGATTGGTCACCGTGCTTGGCACGACCATCGGCGTCGGACTGCAGCTTGCGTTCGTGGCCGGCGGATTCGCCGTGTTGCTGGAACTAGCCGCAACAGCACTTACCTGGATCAAATGGCTTGGGGTCGCCTACCTCGTCTTTCTCGGCGTCAGGACCTGGAGGGAGCCGGCCTCGAATCTGGGCGAGATCGCGCCTGCAACAGGCAAGCTGACTTTCCTGCGTGGCTTGGGTTTAGCGGTAATTAATCCGAAGACGCTGCTTTTCAACGCCGCTTTTCTGCCGCAATTCATCGGCCATTCCATGCATGTTACGACACAACTTATTGTTTTAACTTCTATTTTTCTGATAACGGTCGGCATAGGTGATTCTCTGTGGGTCGCGTTTGCCGGCTCGGCACGCAGCTGGTTTGGCATGGTCGGCAAGCTTCGAAACAGGATCGCCGGCGGCTTCCTGATCGGCGCCGGCGTCGGACTGGCACTTGCGCGCAAGAGCATTTAAAGGGCGCGTGATGTAAGCTTCGCACCCGTAATAAAAACAACATTTCCAAATTCTACGAGAGGCACCCCCATGAATCTGAAGGTATGGATATTCCTGTTGCTGTTTTCCGTGGTTGGCTGTTCGAGCGAGTCTGGTGAACAGGCCGAAAATGGCGATGACGTGAGCTTCGCCAGTGTCGTCGAAAAAAGTGAGCGTATGGAAGGCTTGTTCGATGTCTATCGCGACAAGGAAAGCGGCGAGACCTATCTTGCGATCAAGCCTGAGCAAGTCGGTGAGGAATTTGTCTATACCTCGATTGTTACCGACGGAGTCGTCGAGGGAGGATCGTTTCGCGGTTACTTCGGCGACAACAAAATCATATCCATTCGCCGCCATTTCAAACGAATCGAGTTCGTAAATGACAACGCATCATTCTATTTCGATCCGGACAACGCACTGTCCCGTGCCGCCGATGCCAATATCAGCGATGCGATCCTCGCCGTGCAGGACATTGTTGCCGAGGACGAGGATAGCGGCACAATACTGATCAAGGCAGACGACATTTTTCTCAAAGAGAGCCTGCAGCAGATAAAGGCGGCGCCCAATCCCGACCCGGCCGCCGAGAAGACTTTCGAGCTCGGCACATTGAGTGAAACGAAGAACAAGATTTATGAAATAAGAAGCTACCCCGAGAACACGAATATATTCGTCGACTATGTTTACGAGAACCCGGCACCCGTCATAAGCGGGCGGAGGGACGTAACGGACAGCCGCTTCGTCAGCGTGCGCTTGCAGCACAGTTTTGTGAAAGTGCCTGACAACGACTTTCAACCACGAATCGACGATCCTCGTGTCGGCTATTTCATGCAATACGTCACCGACCTGACATCAGATTCGACAGCGCCGTATCGGGATCTGATCACGCGCTGGCATCTTGTGAAGAAAGACCCGGACGCTGAGCTCTCCGAGCCGGTAGAGCCAATTGTCTGGTGGATTGAGAATACGACACCCGTCGAGCACCGTGACACGATCACGGAAGGCGCCCTGGCATGGAACCAGTCGTTCGAGAAGGCAGGCTTCAAGAACGCCGTGCAAGTGAAGATTCAGCCCGACGATGCCGATTGGGATGCCGGCGATATTCGTTACAACGTGTTGCGCTGGACGTCGTCACCACAGCCACCCTTCGGCGGCTACGGTCCCAGCTTTACGAACCCGAGGACAGGACAGATACTCGGCGCAGACATCATGCTGGAATATGTTTTTCTCACTAACCGGATAAAACTCGAAAGAATCCTGGAGACCATTGCCAGTGGTGGCACACCGAAAACGATGGACGGCAAGCCACTGTACTGTTCCTTTGGCCACAGCCTGCAACTCAGCAATATCTTCGGCGTACAGGCCCTCAATTCGATGGGCGCGAGTGGCGATTTACAAGGGCAGCTCCTCAATGAAAGTCTGCGCAGCCTGATCCTGCATGAAATCGGACATACGCTCGGACTCAATCACAACATGAAAGCGAGTCAGATATTTACGATCGACGAGTTGTTCGATGCGCAGTTCGTCGCTGAGAAAGGGCTGACCGGATCAGTCATGGATTATGCCCCCGTTAATCTTGCGCCCCCCGGACGCGGACAGTCGGGATTCTACGACGTCATGCCGGGCCCCTATGACGACTGGGCAATCGAGTTTGGCTACTCACCCGCATTGGATGGCGCAGACGGTGAAGCACGTCGAACCGCGTTGCTTAACCGTTCTACAGAGCCGCAACTGGCTTTCGGCAATGACGCGGATGACATGCGTGCGCCCGGCGCGGGTATCGATCCGAGAGTGAATATCAGCGACATGAGTGCGGACGCAGTGACATACGCGACCGATCGATTGGCCCTCGTCGATACGATCATGAGCGACATGCAAAATCGCGTTGGAACGAAAGGGGAGTCCTATCAGGAGCTCTTGTACGCATACATGGTCATGGCTAACGAATTTGCTCGCTCGGCAATGACTATTTCGCGATACATCGGTGGCGTTCATGTAAACCGGGCGATGATAGGCCAACCAGGCGCCACTACACCGTTCGT
>CAYLSX010000232.1:0-2948 GCA_964386685.1 uncultured Woeseiaceae bacterium
CGATGCCACTATCTGATCTCTATCCGTTTCATCACCCAGCTCATAGGTGATTGACGGGATACCGTAGCGCTTGAAGAAATAGTTCTTCGTATTGGGTTGTTCCGAGCGTTCACGCGCATCGTGCTCGAACTCGAAATCAGGTAACCGTACGCTTGCGCGCGACAACCACTTGCTTGCGAATAACTCCGGCACCGCGCCGTCGTCTTTCAGCTGCGTGTAGAACTTATTCGACATAGTCGAATGAAAGTCCAGCATAAGACGTATTTGCAGTCCTGCTTCGTCCAGTTCGGCCAATAGACGCTCCGCACCCTGCGTTTCCGGCTGGCTAAAGGGCCCCCAGTCGCGATTGAGATCGACACCGTTAACGTTGTGCCGCCAATGACCGAGATAAACACCGTCTGGATTTAGAATCGGGATGACGACAATCATGTATCGATCACGGAATCGTTTCGCAAGTGGGGAATCGCCCAGAACGGTGTCGACAAACGGGCGCATCGCGATGGCGCCCGTTATTTCGGGCGGATGCTGACGACCGAGAAGAAAAACGACTTCCGGTTTCTCGGCCGTCTTCGCGAAGTAGATCGCCCGGTCTTGAACACTGTAGCCGAGCAGTTGTGTCTCTATCTCATCGTGCGCAGACAGATCCTCAAACCATTCTTCATAAAAGGCGGTTCGAATCAACTCCTGTCCGGCGACCCATACGACGTCATCTTCAAGTTGCAGCCGCATCGTCATGCTTTTGAGGTCATCGCTTCTCGATACGAGAGATTCCTTCATGGGTTGCCAATTGACCTCGTCGATACTTATCTTCGGCCAATAGCGGGCACGGCCATGGATGACGTCCAACCTGACCGTTACGCCGCCGGCTTCTTTCGGTGTTACGCGAAAGGCGTACCAGGGGCTCGGATTAATTGGTGGCTCATCCTCAGGGCGTATCGTCAATACAGCGAGTCCTTCAGTGTTAATTGAGCAGCTGTAGAATTGGCCCGCCTCGAATTCTGAGTCGATTCGATACGAGTCGTTCTCACAAGAGCTTACCGCTGGACCATACGAGGTCGCGCAGCCGGCGAGAATCAATGTTGTTATGATTGATGGAAGTCTAAATCTCATAAAGACCGTATCACGTAATTTCCAGAATCGGAGACAGACCATACCCCATACTCGTACGGATCGAGATGCTAATAGGTGAATACCTGTGAAACTGCCGCGAGACTTCTACCTTCGAGACGACGTCGTCGAAATCAGCAGGGATCTCCTGGGCATGGTTCTGTGTACCAAACTAAACCGGCATACGACGAAAGCGATCATCACCGAGACGGAAGCGTATGCTGGCGTCGGCGACAAAGCCAGTCACGCCTACCGCGGTCGGCGAACGAAGCGGACGGAACCCATATTCGGCGAAGGTGGAGCGGCATATGTGTATTTGTGTTACGGCATCCATCACCTCTTCAACGTCGTTACCAACGAAGCTGAAACACCACACGCCGTATTAATAAGAGCAGCTACCCCGCTCGAAGGCGCGGCTTTGATGCAAAATCGACGCAACAAGCGAGAAATAGACAAAACACTCCTTGCCGGACCGGGTTCCGTCGCCCAGGCGCTCGGCATCACGACTGAGTTAACAGGTGTCAGCCTCCTCGGTAACAAAATCTGGATTGAAGAACAGGTGCCAGCAGTCGGACCGATCAAGATTGAAATCGGTCCCAGAATCGGCATCGATTACGCACAAGAAGACGTATCGAGGCCGTATCGCTTCGTATTACAACCATAGCCATCGATAGGAATCGACATGCGACAAATACGCACAGGTCTGGCAATTACCATCACATCTCTATTGATATCGCCCGGGTGCGACCGAACACCGAGCACGCCAGATGAGATGGAAGCAAGAATAGCCGATATCCACGAGCAATCCATCTTCGCTGATATGCACGCACACCCGAGTCGCTTCCATCGAGAAAACGTCGAAACGATCCTGCCGGAAGAAATTGAGGTTTATCGATCGAGTCACTTCGATCTATTCGTCGCGAACATTAGCAGCGACATGGCATTCGATGGTGTCTATGTAAATCGTGACGGCACCGAGGTTCCAAAAGGACGATACAAGCCAAAGCCGGGTGAGGTATTCGAATTGGCAGCCGATAGACTAAGGCGCCTGCAAAAGACAGTAGAGCTCGGATATGCAGTTCATGCAGACAAGCCAGCTGATGTACTCGCGGCGAGGAAAACGAACGATGTTGCCGTCATGCCGGCGCTGGAAGGGGCGGATGCCCTGGAAGGTAAGATCGAGAACCTGTTCGAGATGCATCGGATGGGCTTGCGGCTCATCCAGCTTATTCACTTTCGAAACAACGAACTCGGGCATACGCAGACCTGGCCCTACTCTCCAGGCGGTTTAACCGAGTTCGGTCGCGAGGTAGTCAAGCAGTCAAATCGGCTCGGGATGGTCATTGACATGGCTCATGCGAATCACGAAACGATGATGGATATCCTCGAGCTATCCGAACACCCGGTCATCTTCAGTCACGGCGGTGTAAGGAAGTTTACGGATCATGACCGGGCGGTGAATGACGATGAAATTCGCGCAATTGCAGCGAAAGGCGGCGTAATCGGCATCTGGCCGCACGGACGCCACATAGAAACAGTGCCGTTGATGGTCGACTACATGGAGCACGTAATCGACGTGGGTGGCATCGACCATGTTGGAATCGGTTCCGACCTTCGCGGAATATCCACATACAGCAAGGGATTCGACGAAGATGCCAATTTCCTTGCCATCGCCATGGAATTCCTGAAACGTGGCTACAGCGATGAAGATGTCGGCAAGGTCATGGGCGGTAATTTCTTCCGCGTTTGGCAAACAGTTACCGATTCCGGTTAAAATTCGCCACCTCAATGCGCCCGTAGCTCAGCTGGATAGAGTACCTGGCTTCGAACCAGGTGGTCGG
>CAYLSX010000233.1:0-2943 GCA_964386685.1 uncultured Woeseiaceae bacterium
GGCGTCTGTGCCGCCATTTCGCTCGCTTGAGACCAGATACCCATTAGCTCTCCTCTAAGATGCCAATGATGAATATGTACTCGCGATTGATGAAGATACTAATTCCGGCCTTTGAGTTCGAGAATGCCTTCTCTGAGCGTTTCGCAAAACGGGTCGATGTCGCCGCTATCCATGAGCGTGCACAACACGCCGGCCAGGCCGGGTGTAAGCCAATAACCATGTTGCACCATGTAGCGATGTAACCCTTTGCTTTGATATACGTAACCCCTCATGGGTGAATCGTCAAGATCGGGGTCCGTAGTCGTGACAGCGAAAATCGAATACTGCCCTTGTGCAACTCCTTCGGTGTCCGTCAGGTCCAAAACTTCCTGAATGCCCTTGCGAAATGCGTCACCCAAGGCATTCAGTTTCGCGAACGCGTCTTCTGTGAGCATTTGCATCGCCGTATGTCCTGCCACCATCGTGACAGGATTGGCGTTGAAGGTACCGCCGTGTGACACTTTTGCTTTGGTTTCGCCAGCCTCGAATACGGCCATGACCTCTGCACGCCCGGCCACTGCCCCGACGGGAAAACCGCCACCTATTATTTTTCCGAGCGTTGTCAGATCGGGGCGAATACCGCGGTCGCCCTGAACGCCCGCCATACCGGCACGGAATGCGACAACCTCGTCGGCGATTAACAAGACACTATTTTGATCGCAGAAATCCTGCAGCATCGCAAGGAACTCATCTGTCGGCGGCACGCGGGCGAGGTTCACTCCGATTGGATCAAACAAGATCCCTGCCAGGTCGTTGACTTGTTCGTCCAGTATCCGGCGCGCATTCGCGACGTCGTTAAGGGGAATGACGACGACGTCATCGAGAACTCCTTGTGGCGTCCCGTAGGTATACGCTTGAGACACCGGATCGCCTGCAGCGAGATCGGTCGGATCCACGCCCAGGCTCACTTCGGCGAAATCGTAGGCACCGTGATACGCGTTTTCACATTTCGCGATCTTCGGTTTGCCGGTATAGGCACGAGCGGCCTTGATCGACTTCATGACGGCTTCCGTGCCCGAATTTGTGAAGCGTATCTTGTCGAAGTTATCGCAGCGGTCACACAACAACTCCGCCAGCGCGAATTCCGTTTCGCTGGCAAATGAATATCCTGTGCCTTTCTCGATTTGACGCTTGACCGCATCGACGATCGCCGGATGCGAGTGACCATGAATCATTGAGGTGTAATTATAGTTAAGGTCCATCAGCACATTGCCATCGACATCGGTTACATACTTTCCCTGCGCTTTCGCAGCATAGATTGAATACGGCGCGATGCGTATGGTTGTACGAGACCCACCGTCTGAAAGAACCCGTTGCGCCCGCCTGAATATCTCCGCCGATCGCGAATCCGCGTTCGGGTAGGTAATCGAGCTCGACCCGTCCGTCTTCATTGTTTCTTTGGCTTTGACCATGCCCTTAAAGGTACTGCTAACTGCCTTGTGATGGAAGCGAAGACGCCCTTCGTGTACACCGGTCTGGTAGCCTTGAGCGATGTCGGAAACCGCAACTATCTCGGTTGTTCTTGTTGTCTATCTGACCCTGCTGTTTGGCATCGCAGTCTGGAGTCGGTCCGCCGGCGGATCATTGGAGGGCTACTATCTGGCCGGCCGGCGCTTGCCGTTCTGGGTTGCGGGATTCAGTGCTAATGCCACGGGGGAGAGTAGCTGGTTGCTGCTTGGTCTCAGCGGCATGGGCTACTTGCTCGGGATCCATGCCATCTGGATTGTCGTCGGAGAGACACTTGGAATATTGCTGGGCTGGCAATTGATCGCGCGACATCTAAAGCCCCGCGCCGACAGTTTCGGCTCAATCACCGTGCCGGACTTTCTGGAGGACGCACTCGAAGATACAACTCACCGCCTGCGGATCAGCGGTGTCTTCATTATTCTCACGATGGTCGCTGCATACGTTTCAGCACAAATGATGGCGACCGGAAAAATATTCTCGACGTTCTTGCCGATGGAGTACTCGACCGGCGTACTGCTGGGCGGTGCAATTACGATGGCGTACACCGCATACGGCGGGTTCAAGGCCGTGGCATACAGTGACGTCCTGCAGGGTATCCTGATGTTGCTCGCTCTCGTCAGTTTGCCGATCGTCGGTATCTACGCCATCCAGGGCGACTTCTTGCAGGCGGTTCGTGAAACAGACCCTGACCTGCTCGACCTGATGGGTGGCCTTGGACTGAGCTTGCCCGGTGTTATTGCGATTGTCGGGTTCATAATGTTGGGATTTGCCTTCATGGCGGCACCGCAATTGTTGACCCGTTTCATGGCGATCAAGTCAGCCGATGAAATAAAGAGTGCTGCGTGGTTATCCACAATCTGCATTATTGTCTTTGATACGGGTGCGGTGCTAACCGGCATGGCCGGTCGCGTGCTGTTTCCGGATATGCCTGATGTTGAAACGGTGATGCCGACGATGGCTCGCGAATTACTGCCGCCTCTGGTCACCGGTGTATTCCTGGTCATGGTGCTCGCTGCCGTAATGTCGACTGTCGATTCTTTACTGATTCTCGCCTCCTCCGCCGTCGTAAGGGATCTGATGCAAAAGGTACTTAATGTAGGATGGCAAGATGCGCAGCTTGCGAGGTTCGGCATGTTCGTCACAGTTGCGATCGGCGTCGGTGCGATGGCATTCGCTCTTACCGAGATCAAAGTCATATTCTGGTTCGTGGTGTTCGCGATGTCTGGCCTATCCGCCGCGTTCGGACCAACCGTAATCTGTGCACTCTTTTATAAGGGTATTACCAGGGAAGGTGCATTGGCCGGCATGGTCGGCGGCTTCGCCACCGATATGTTTTGGGTTACGTTCATCAGGGAACGAACTCACGATCTCGTCGAGATTGTTCCCGCGGTGATTATCAGCTTTGCTTTAATATTTATTGTTAGCCGCGCAACACGG
>CAYLSX010000234.1:0-2931 GCA_964386685.1 uncultured Woeseiaceae bacterium
CAGGGGTTTTGTAAACCTCAGGTCCCGTGTTCGAATCATGGTGCCGGCACCAATTAAAAAAGGGCCCCTTTGCGGGGCCCTTTTTCGTTCAATTCGTCGTCACTGAGTTTGGTAATCGTTCGGCGGCCGACGACGTATTTGTCTGCGAAAAAAGACCGCCAGTCCGTACAGAGTGCAAAGAGTGCCTGTTGCCAGGTAGTAGGGAGCGCCGGGAGTGTTCAGGCCCAGATATATGATCCCGGCATTAAACAACGAGCCCAAGACTACGTATAGATAGGGCAGGGCTTCGTAAACTCGTTCTGGTAACCACATAGCTGTCTCCCGAAATATCTCAAATCCCTCAATGCGTAAAGAATGCAACGGTGGATTCCGCCGGGCTGCCGAAATCGTCACAGATTACAGCTGCTTATTGCAATTAGACCTGGATAATGTGATCCGTATCACACGCTACGGCGATTGCCGGACGCTCCCTTAGAACTTCATTACCTAACCCTTCGCTTTTCATCAGGTGCTTGCCGGGGCATGGAGCGATCCTTTGCATGCGGGCTTATGCCTGTTTTGCCTACTAGAATACTTATACAAGGAGAGATGTGATGCGTAATTGGGGAATTGTGGTTACTGCGTTCTACGCCATTGTCGTGCTCTTGCTACTTGGCTTCGGCATCGTTCTTCTCGCCGAGGATTGGTGGGGCCTCGACCCGAATTATCAGTCCGACATGAACGAACTGGTGGTTATTTCATTGATACCGACAGCATTTCTGGTTTGTGGACAAGTGCTGCTTCTGTTCTTGAGTGTTGACACGTCCTGGCGACGGCTGAAGCCGCAGCGGCATGCCAAAGTGACCGCGGGCCTGGTCGGAATCATGGTGACGATACTTTCGGTCGCCATAATGCTTGCGATAGCCACAGCACTCTGGGGCGACAACTTTAACATTCCAATATTGAACCAGATCGATGGGAAATGGCTGCAACTAGTGGTTTTCCTGGCGACGATAGGCGTGATCTGGACTATCTGGGGCGTCGTCTTCTTCCGCTTCTCGAAAGATACGTCAGATGTCGCCGGTTCGGCCGTGAGTTGGCTGATTAAGGGAAGTGTTCTCGAGTTGCTGGTCGCGGTGCCGTGTCACATCATCGTGAGACAGCGGGAATGGTGCTGTGCTCAATACATTAGTGCGTACGGAATCGCGGCGGGAATCGCCATCATGTTGATGGCTTTTGGTCCCAGCGCAATGTTTCTATATAAGAGAAAACTCGAAGAGTACAAGAATCGAACGGCGGCGTAGTTACTGCTATCCTCTCCCGCCTGTTCAGCTGGTGAACTTCGCGGGAGCCAAATGAAGTGAGCATGCAGATCGCAGACAAGGCGTTGCTAAGAACTCAGGCGTTCATCAACGGCGAATGGGTTGATGCTGATAATGGTGAGACTTTGCCCGTCACTAATCCGGCCAATGGCGATGTCATCGCTGAAGTGGCCAAGTGCGGCACGGCCGAAACACGGCGAGCTATCGAAGCGGCGGAAGCTGCACAGGTCTCGTGGCGCCAGGCATCTGCGAAGGAACGGTCAGCGCTGCTACGCAAGTGGTTCACGCTGATGATGGAAGCGCAGGAGGACCTCGCTCAGATCCTCACGGCCGAGCAGGGCAAGCCTCTGGCCGAATCACGTGGCGAAATTGCCTATGGCGCGAATTACATCGAGTGGTTTTCAGAGGAAGCCAAGCGAGTATATGGAGATACGATTCCCGGGCCTTCGAAGGACAAGCGTATCGTCTGCATCAAACAACCTGTAGGTGTTGTCGCCTGCATTACACCCTGGAATTTTCCGAACGCGATGCTGACGCGCAAGATTGCGCCGGCGTTGGCGGTTGGTTGCACCGTCGTGTGCAAGCCTGCGACCGCGACGCCATTGTCGGCCTACGCGTTTGTGGAACTGGCGGTGCGTGCCGGCATTCCGGCAGGCGTCATCAACGTCGTGACGGGACGCACCTCGGAAATCGGCGAGGAGCTGACGTCGAATCCGACGGTACGGAAACTGACGTTTACGGGTTCGACGGCGGTCGGCAAGAAATTGATGGCCGCATGTGCATCGACCGTCAAGCGAACTTCGATGGAGTTGGGTGGCAACGCACCATTCATCGTTTTTGATGATGCCGATCTGGACGCCGCCGTGGTCGGTGCGATGATTTGCAAATTCCGCAATGCCGGGCAGACCTGCGTCTGCGCCAACCGCATCCTGGTACAAGACAGTGTTTACGATGAGTTTACGGAAAAGCTGATGGCTGCTGCCGCAGACCTCAAAATGGGGGACGGCGCAGTGGACGGCGTAACCATCGGTCCGTTAATCAACGAAGGGGCCGCGAACGATGTACTGGCGTTCGTGGACGACGCAGTCAGCAAGGGCGCGAAAGTGGCTTCCGGTGGTCGACGTTCCGATATGGGCGCCTGCTATGTCGAGCCGACAGTTCTGACAGACGTCAATGAGGATATGCGGGTCTATCGCGAAGAGATTTTCGGGCCCGTTGCACCGCTGTTCAAATTCAAGACAGAGGAAGAGGCGATCGCAATGGCGAACGATACCGAGGTCGGTCTGGCGAGCTACTTCTATGCCCGAGACGTCGGTCGCATCTGGCGTGTCGCCGAGGCACTCGAGTACGGCATCGTCGGCATTAACGAGGGCATCATTTCCAATGAGATGGCTCCTTTCGGTGGGGTCAAGGAATCGGGGCAGGGACGGGAAGGCTCGAAATACGGCATGGATGACTACCTCGAGATCAAATACATGTGTATGGGCGGCATCGACAAATAGATAAGTTCTAAAATCAGGGCCTTAGGGTATAGGTCCGATTCTGGCTAGTTTTAATTCTCCCCCGCCGTATACTGGTGCCTGAGTTACGGGAATCAGGCGATGGAAACTAGCGATGGAAACTAGCGATG
>CAYLSX010000235.1:0-2892 GCA_964386685.1 uncultured Woeseiaceae bacterium
CAGACTTCTCTACCGCCCTCCACGGGCCTTGCTTCAACGATCGTGAAGATCGCACTTGTGGTGCTCGCAGTTGAAATCCTTATCACGCTGGGCTTCGACTGGCTTGGAGTAGCGCTTTCCGATTGGCGGCTTGCCCTGGCGCATGCCGGATTGCTGGCTCTCGTCGTCGCACCAATCGCCTACTTTGCGTTTGTGGGTCCGAAAGACCAACAGATTCAGGCAGTTATGGCGGCCCTGGAGGAAGCAAAGCTGGACGCGGAGGAACTGGCGCGTTTCGACGCGCTGACAGACGTTCTCAGGAGGCGCGCACTTCTCGAGGTGTTCGACATAGAGGTAGCGCGCGCCAAGCGCTACGGCAGCGCCCTCTCGTGCCTCATGCTCGACCTCGACCACTTCAGGAAATTCAATGATGCCTACGGACATCAATCCGGAGACAGGGTTCTTCACCTGATTGCGCGGGTGATCTCCGGGCATTGCCGCACCAGCGACTACCTGGGTCGCTATGGTGGCGAGGAGTTCCTGCTCATACTTCCAGAGACGCGGATTGA
Source organism: uncultured Woeseiaceae bacterium (assembly GCA_964386685.1). Taxonomy (GTDB): domain Bacteria; phylum Pseudomonadota; class Gammaproteobacteria; order Steroidobacterales; family Woeseiaceae; genus JACZWL01. The sequence goes on from CAYLSX010000235.1 coordinate 549, forward strand.
GGGTGCGACCATTTTTGCGGAACGAGTGCGTTCGGCAGTCGCCGAGACGTCCCTGGAACAGGACGAGGAGCGCATTACCGTGAGCATTGGTGTGGCACAGTGGCAAAGTGCTGACGATTCGGCGAGTAGCCTGATTTCTCAGGCGGATCAAGCATTGCTGCAGGCGAAGGCAGCGGGCCGTAACCGCATCATCGCGAGTCAATCTGGTTAGCCGATCGTAATTCACGAATGGTTTTGCTTGCCATGAAGCCAACAAACACGACACCCATTACCAGCCCAAACCACAGCATGAGCGTTCGCCAGTTGATCGGCTTTGTCGCGACCAGTCGATCCGGGCCACCAAGCTCATAGCGAGGGCCCAGCGACGCAGCAACTATTCCGCCGTTACTTTCGGCCAGTGTGGCGAGCGAGCGATCACCATAAATCCTGTGTTGTGGATATTGATTCAACGCATCGTTTGCACTGCCCGCGGCCAGCGTAAATGGCGGCTGCCCCTGCGCAAGAAAAACAAGCTTGTCGGGCCGCCACCCCACTTCCAGTTGCATTGTTACCTCAGCCGGACCACGAGTAATGACAACTTTGAACTGGCTGGTACGTGCCTTATTGATCGTTAACGGCTCACTCATTACTGCATTGCTATCGCGAATTATGTGATGGTATGAGCCGTGCCCTGCCTCGACCCAGTGATCGCGATCCTCCCACCAATAGAAAACGCGGGCAGAAATAACCGTATTTGCTACCGGTAACACGACCCGAACCTGATCCACGGTTGGCGCGCCGCCCAAAGAGAATATGCGCCCGCCGTCGTCAGGATCGACGCCGCTCGATTCCAGTGTCACAAAATTTCTGACAGCATCGGCAGCGCCATCCGCGTACACGCCCATAACCTGCGACAAACGCCAGTTATCGGGTAAGCCTTCCCAGCGAATGCGCAGGAATTTGAAATCACCTTTGCGAAGTCGGACCCGACGTTGCTCAATGCTCGCCGCATCCTCGCGAAGGTACGCGACCACAGCCGAGCCTACGGGAGTCCATTCCTGAAGATTGTTACCGCCGTCGACCATGACTCTGCCCATGAAACCGGGCTCCATATCCGCCCATACCAGGTCCAGCGCGACGGCAACATCATCGATCCGCCTGGAATCGACGATGTATTCAGCCAACCGTTGATCCTCGGCGGGCGCCAGCAAATCTTCAAGATCGACTTTGAATTGTGTGCTGTCTCCTTCACGTTCAAGTAACAATTCATTTGGGTCATTCCGACGGTCGACAGTTTCGTATAGCGGCAAGGTCGGCAACGGATTGCTGCGCAAAACCGGCTCTCGATCGTCACCGGCCTGCTCAAACAATCGAGGCAGCGGATTTCCATCACTGTTATAGACGCCGGCGTCGCGTAGCTCAGGATCGGTAACAGACTGGTTGACCTCGAGCGGTAATTCCACCGAGTAAAAGCTGGCGTTTTCGCTGACTTCGATCGGAAAGCCCCAGGCGTAGTCCGAGAGTCCGGTTACCTCATCCGACTGCGCAGCGAGGGTGAAGGGGAATAGCAGCACCAATGTAATAAACAGCACGGATCTCATTTTTTGTCATCCATATCGACCGCCTGCCGCGGTGGTGCGGGTGCGTAATAGCCAACGACGAGTAGTAATGCGCCGACACCAAGGAAGGAGATGATTCTCGCGATAGTACCGGTATTGCCAAGATCGATGACGAACAACTTCATCACCACGAGTGCCATCAATCCGGTACCAGCGACCCAGATCCAGCGATTTTGATGGCGAGCGCCCCAGATCATGCCGCCGAATCCCAGGATTGCCCAATAAATTGACAGCGCGGATTGAACCGAGACGGAATTAGCCAGCACTCGTTGCTGCCACGGAATTCCACCGAGGTGATGCACGCCACGTACAACGGCAATCGTGGACAATACAAGAACCACCAGCGACCACAGGATAGTGGCGACACGGAACCCTCCTGGTGCGAGCCATCTGCTGCTCGCTTTCACGGCGACGATCAGGTGCAGCGCTACACCCAGTCCGATGATCGTCAATACATCGAACGGGTTCAGGATGGGAATGTAAGGAAGCGGATGGGGATCACCCGGATCGTCTATACCGGCACCAGCGATTGCCAACAATTGCACAATGATCAAGACTCCGGCAGCCGCCAGGTATGCGCTCCAGTATCGCTGCAATGGCCACGCAATGTTCTGGCGCATCAACACGATGAAAATTGCCGCCAGTGCGGGAACCAGTATGGCGCCACTGCCAGCCCAGACATCGCTAAGTTCGGCCTCGGACATGCGCCAGTAAACTTCGTAGGCCATGATTGCGACAAGAAACAA
>CAYLSX010000236.1:0-2880 GCA_964386685.1 uncultured Woeseiaceae bacterium
CGCGGGCCCTCGAAGCAGCCGGTGCGCCGATCATTGGCACCTCGCCCGATTCGATTGACCTGGCAGAAGACCGTGAGCGCTTCAAAGAGCTCGTCGATCAGCTGGAGCTTCGCCAGCCACCGAATCGCACGGCTCGCAGCAAGGAGCAGGCTATCGAAATGGGCAGCGTCGTGGGCTATCCCCTGATAGTCAGGCCGTCGTACGTTCTCGGGGGTCGGGCGATGGAAATTGTGCACAGTGACGAGGATCTTGCGGGCTACATGGATGCCGCGATCGAGGTATCGAACGACAGTCCGGTGCTTCTCGACAGATTCCTCGACCTGGCGACCGAGGTCGATGTCGATATCGTATGCGACGGAGAGCGCGTCCTGATTGGCGGCATCATGGAGCACATCGAGCAGGCCGGCGTGCACTCGGGCGATTCCGGCTGTTCCCTGCCACCGTTTAGCCTCAGCGATCAGGTGCAAAAGGAGCTGATCGAGCAGGTTATCAAGCTGGCGAAGGGTCTGAATGTTGTCGGCCTGATGAACACCCAGTTTGCCATCCAGAACGACATCGTCTATCTGCTCGAGGTCAATCCTCGCGCCTCGCGGACGATTCCGTTTGTCTCGAAGGCCACCGGTATTCCGCTGGCGAAGATCGGCGCGCGCGTGATGATCGGCGAGTCGCTGCAAGCCCAGGGCTATGTGAATCAACGCGTGCCACCCTACTTCTCGGTCAAAGAGTCGGTATTCCCCTTCATCAAGTTTGCCGGCGCAGACCCCATATTAGGGCCCGAAATGAAGTCTACCGGTGAGGTCATGGGGGTTGGCCGAACTTTCGGTGAGGCCTACGCAAAAGCGCAGCTGGGGTCTGGCGTCGTCTTGCCGCGGCAGGGTGCAGCCCTGCTCAGCGTCAGGGATCGAGACAAAGACGGCGCGGTCGAGCTCGCACAAATACTGGTCGACAGGGGTTTTGATATCGTGGCGACGCATGGCACAGCGCAGGCGATGGCAAAAGCCGGCGTTTCGTGCCGCAGGGCGAACAAGGTGCGCGAAGGCAGGCCGCATATTGTCGACATGATCAAGAACAATGAAATCTCGCTAATCGTAAATACGACCGAGGGCAAACAGGCGATTCAAGAGTCCTTGTCGATCAGGGCCGCGGCAGTCCACCAGAACGTTACCTATTACACGACCCTGGGTGCCGCTGTGGCGACCTGTATTGCACTCGAACATCTGGACGACAGCGAAGTCAACCGCCTGCAGGATCTGCACCGGGAGGCGGCGGCGTGAACAAGGTGCCGATGACCGTACGCGGCGCCAATCTGCTGCGTGACGAGCTCAAGAAACTGAAATCGGAGGACCGGCCTTCGGTGATCAAGGCGATCGCCGAGGCACGGGCACACGGTGATCTCAAAGAAAATGCCGAGTATCACGCGGCAAAAGATCAACAGGGCTTCATCGAAGCGCGCATCAAAGATATCGAAGCAAAGTTGTCGAACACTGAGGTTATCGACGTAACGACGGTCGATGCCAAGGGAAAAGTAGTCTTTGGGTCAACGGTCAAGCTACTCGACCTGCAGGCGGATAGCGAAATTGTCTACACCATCGTCGGCGAGGACGAAGCCGATATCAAGACCGGGCTCATCTCCTATACGTCACCGATCGCGAGGGCAATAATCGGCAAGAATGACGGCGATGAAGTCAGCTTCTCGGCGCCCGGCGGCGAAAAGCATTACGAAGTTATCGCAGTCCGTTACGATTAACTTTGCTGGATCAGGGCAGCTTGATGCGGGGCTTGTCCGGATTGCTACGGTATATGAGCGCGACGTTGCCAATTCGCTGAATGAGATTGCCGGCTCCCGTGCGGCAGAGGTCGTCAATCAATGCATCACGGCTTTGCCTGCTGTCTGCACGCACACGGACCTTGATCAATTCATGATGCGAGATGGTCGAATCGAATTCCTGCATCACGGTATTTGAGAGGCCCGCATCGCCCACCGTGACCACGGGTTTAAGCTGATGGCCCAAACCGCGCAGGAACTTCTTTTGTGATTCCGATAAATTCATTGTCCTATAGTCTAGCAACAGGACAATGAGCGGGCGGCGAAAAGCTAACTGGAAAGAGCGCCAGGAACGGGATCCGTACGTGCTGCAGGCGCGGCGGGAAGGCTGGCGATCGCGCGCCGTCTACAAGCTCGAGCAGATTTTACAGAAGGAATCGTTGCTCAGGCCGGATATGACCTGCATTGACCTGGGCGCGGCGCCGGGTGGCTGGAGCCAGTATGTCTCGGCCAAACTAAAGGGGCGTTGCCGGATTATCGCGGTGGATCTCCTGGCGATGGACGCCCTGCCATCGGTAGAGCGGATTCAGGGTGATTTCACAGAGGACGACACGCTACGGTTGCTTCAGAGCATGATCGAAGACTCTCCGGTTCACCTTGTAATGAGTGATATGGCTCCCAATATAAGCGGGAACAAAGCGGTAGATCAGCCGAGGTCCATGTATCTTGCCGAACTGGCGCTCGATCTTGCGGTCAAGGTTCTCAAACCTCGCGGCGCTTTTGTTTGTAAACTGTTCCAGGGCCAGGGGACAGACGACTTCGTTGCCAACGCGAGGGGCCGTTTCGAACGGGTGAAAATCGTCAAGCCCAAGGCCTCAAGGCCAGGTAGCAGTGAGGTTTACTTGGTAGCGAGAAACTATCAACTATAGTAGTGTCTAATTATTAGACGCAGTCTAATAATGAGCCGCAGTCTAATAATTCGGCGGGAGTTCATGCTCAAGTGAACGATTTAACCAAAAACATCCTCGTATTCGTTGTCATCATCGTGGTGCTTCTGTCGGTGGTACAGGGCCTCAGCGGCGTCAGCGGCCAGGCGCCCGACAAGAGAGATTATT
>CAYLSX010000237.1:0-2852 GCA_964386685.1 uncultured Woeseiaceae bacterium
GACCTTAAATCCAGACAAAATCACCCGGGTTGATCGTCCGCTTTTGGGGAAAGCGGACCTAAGAACCCCGTCCGATCAGACAACGCGCGGGCGGCCCGAATCGAATCATTCCGATAAGATTTTTTCTTCGCGGGTGTAACCAAATCCTTCGTAGAGGACTATAAGCGTATAGTCATTCACTGCTCTCGAGGATTTTCCAATGCCTGTTTTGCGCCTGATTTTCTTTGTACTTCTGTTTTTTGTGCCGCTGACCGCCAATTCCGGGGTCTCGGTTACTGATTTCCCTGGCAATACAGTCTGGTATGCGCATGCCGATCTCGAGCAAATGCGGTCTGCCGATTCCGGTAAAGATCTTTATAAATGGCTCGACGGTGAGATTTTCGTCGAAATCCATGAGGAAGTCGGCATTGACATCGGTAAAGAGACGAACAGGATTACAGCCTTTGCAGACACCGAACACGGTTCAGTAATCATCGTAGACGGGCCGGTTAGCCAGGAGTCCAAGGACAAATTGCTTGCCATCGCAACCCTGGAAACGGAATTGGAGCTGCTGAAATTCGGTGGCAAAACCTACTATCGGTTCGGTGATACGGACGAGGATTCCGATACCGACCTGGACGCGCTGGAAGACGGCGGTTACTTCAGCTTCGACCTGAAAGACAAGATCATAGTTACTTCAACCGAAGAGCAAATAAAGACCTTGCTTGGCAACAATGGCAAGATTCCGGCGATGGACGTAAACGAAAACGCATTGTTCGTGCTGTCGGCGGACAAGAGTCTTGTGCAGGCCGGACTACGGACGGACGAGCTCGCGGACGGCGATGACGACTGGGACTCGAACATACTAAGAAATACGAAGCAGGCAGCCTTGTTGATTGCGGATAGCGACGGGCTGATCGCCATTGAAGCGCAGTTGGTGTCCACCGAGCCTGGGATGGCCCAGTCGCTTGGCAGCATCATCAACGGATTGATCGCCTTGCAGGCATTTAATGATGATCTCGACCCGCTGCTTCTTAGTCTGATTCAGAATACCAAGGTGGAAGTGAATGACAGCACCTTGTCGATCAACACGGTAATCGACCCGGCACTCATCATTAGGATATTGGACGACGACTGATACCTGTAACGGGATAAGGGGCTCCTGGCAGCGTGGCGACAGAGGAACAATTGATTGCGTTGGCAAAGCAAGGATCCGTATCCGCGTTCAGCGAGCTGGTTGAGAACTACCAGGAAAGACTGTTGCGGTTCCTGGTGACACGGTGCAGGAGTCGAGCCGACGCAGAGGATGCGATTCAGGATACTTTTATCAACGCGTTTCGCTATATCGGCAGTTACAACCCACGCTGGAAGTTCAGCACCTGGTTGTTTCGAATCGCACTGAGAAATGCGGCGAAAGTCAGTGAGCAGGCGGATTCGATAGAAAGTGATGTGCCAGCTACGACAGCCGACCCGCTGGAGGCATGCATAGTTGCTTCGGAGCGGGAAAACCTGTGGTTGACGGCTCGGCGAATGCTGTCAGCAGATGCTTACTCGGCAATGTGGTTGCGATATGCAGAAGACATGTCCGTCAAGGATATTGCAAGAACGCTGGAGAGACCGACCTCGTGGACGAAAGTGACATTGATGCGAAGCCGGCGTCGGTTGAGTACGGAACTTGCGGGCTTGAACGAGGCCACGGCAAATGGTGAAGCTTATGGATAAACTCGAAAGACAACTAAAAGAAGATGCCGGCCTGATAAAGGCAGAGCTGTCGTCGGAGCTGCAGGAGCGTATTCGTGCGTCATTGGAGTCGACCCGTCCGGAAGACCAAGCACCCCGGAAGACGCAGACACCGGGCACCAACCTGTGGTGGGCGAGTAGCCTGACCGGGTTGGCGGCGGCCGCATTGGTCATCGTGCTCATAAATTGGAATTCCACGGTTACGCCGGTCGATGACCAGCCACCCTCGGCCACGCCCGGAACCGTCATATCACTGCAGAGCGGATTTCCCCTGATCGCCGAAACCGCCGATTGGGCCACTCCCCTGGAGGAAGAGCTCAAGGCACTGCAGTCCGACCTCGAAAAAGCCCGCGAAAACGTAGAGCGCGACCTCCGTCTGAGCTTCTAACTTTGGGGACGGAGAAGCGCGCAGAGTCCCGGGTACGTCCCGGGACTCTGCGCGCTTCTCCGTCCCCATAGGGTAAACTGTCAGGTCTGATGGGTAGGGCAATCATATTGATGATGGACTCATTTGGCATTGGCGCCTCGGCCGATGCCGATCGCTTTGGCGATGTGGGTTCGAATACGCTCGGCAGCATTGCAAAATTTCGCAGTGCGAGCGGCGATGCAGATGCGTTAAGCCTTCCCAACCTCACCCGGCTCGGCCTGATGCATGCGGCGGAGGAGAGTAGCGGTGAATTCCCGGCCGGTACCGATAAGGACATCGAGGTGATTGGCGCATACGGTTATGCGAAAGAGATCAGCACTGGTAAGGACACGCCCAGCGGCCACTGGGAGATCGCCGGCGTTCCGGTGCTGTTCGAGTGGGGTTATTTCACAGGCAAGACCAATACGTTTCCCGAAGAGCTGCTCGATAAACTGATCGAGCGTGCAGGTCTTCCGGGGGTGCTCGGCAACTGCCATTCCTCGGGCACGACGATCATTGCAGAACTCGGCGAAGAGCATGTGCAGTCCGGTAAGCCCATCGTCTATACCTCGGCCGACAGTGTGTTTCAGATTGCCTGCCACGAAGAGTCATTTGGCCTGGATAGACTCTATGAACTCTGCGATATTGCCCGCGAGCTGGTTGATGAATACAACATCGGTCGCGTCATAGCGCGGCCTTTTGTCGGTTCCAACAACGCCGACTTTGT
>CAYLSX010000238.1:0-2849 GCA_964386685.1 uncultured Woeseiaceae bacterium
TCAGACATAGAGGCCGTACTGGCCAAGAATTTCGACCTGCAACAGAGCGCGGTAAAGCTCGTTAGCTGGTCAAGGCTACATTAGTTCTTCTGGCGTCAACATTTTCCCCCTGATTTGCCCGGTCAATGACCGGGCTTTTTTTTGGTAAAAAAAGGGGACGTACCCCGGGTACATCCCGGGACCATGCGTGCTTTTCCGTCCCCAAATTAAGCTCATCGCTACTTTAAACAGGCTTGCTGCTCGTGAGACAATGGTCGTCTTTCGCTTCGCAAACGCCAGGGCAGGATGAAAGACGACAGTCAACAATTTCGCGGTATCCCCATCGTCAAAAGTGGCAGCAAGTACCGGACTGAAGCCGGCTTTTCCGCAGTGAAAGACGGCATTAAAACGCGTCGGGATGCGCCGGAATTCACGGTAGGCGGCAAGCCGAAATGGCTGCGGGCTCAGTTGCCGGCCGGCGCAAAGTTCTCGGCCGTGCGTCAGACAGTCCGCGATCACCGTCTGAGTACGGTGTGTGAAGAGTCGATGTGTCCGAACATCGGTGAATGCTGGAATCACGGTACGGCGACCATCATGGTCATGGGTTCAGTCTGCACCCGGGCCTGTCGCTTTTGTGCCGTCGATACCGGAAACCCGAAAGGATGGCTGGATGAGGAGGAGCCCGAGAATACGGCTCGCGCCGTCAAACTCATGAACCTCGGATACATAGTTCTGACGTCTGTGGACCGCGACGATCTGGCCGATGGTGGAGCTAGCCATTACGCGGCCTGTGTCAAAGCGGTCAAGAAATTGAATCCGAATACGGCAGTAGAGGCGCTGACGCCGGACTTTCAGGGCGTGCTCGCGGATGTCGAGCTTGTCGTGGATTCCGGGCTGGAGGTTTTTGCCCAGAATGTCGAGACCGTCAAGCGCCTGACGCACCCGGTACGGGATCCACGGGCAGGTTACGAACAAACACTGAGCGTGCTGGCCCACGCCAAGAAATATCGCCCCGACATCCTGACCAAAACCAGCCTGATGCTGGGTCTCGGGGAACGCGACCACGAAATCATGGAAACCATGGATGACCTGCGCGAAATCGGCGTCGATATCCTGACGCTCGGGCAATATCTGCGGCCGACGCCCAATCACCTCGCCGTAGAACGTTATGTGACGCCCGACGAGTTTGATGCATATCGCCATGAAGGTCTCGAGAAAGGATTCGTAGAAGTCGTTGCCGGGCCATTGGTACGGTCGAGTTATCGTGCCGAGCGTGTACTCCAAAAGAACAACGTCGGTATCGCAATCTGACCACTAAGCTCCGGGCTCTGCCCAAAACATCAAGTGAAATCATGATTGAATTTTTTGCTGAATACGGCCTTTTCCTACTCAAGGCGATAACCATCGTCGGCGCGATAATCATCATCGTCGGCACCGTCGCTGCAGCCAGTCGCAAAGCGACCCTGCACGAAGGCCTGGAAATCGAACACCTGAACAAGAAGTACCGGACGCTGGCGGGCGCCTTGCAACAGGCGGTGTCGAAGAAGGCCGACTGGAAGGCGTATACCAAGCAGGAAAAGCAAAAAGCGAAGGCGGAGGCCAAGTCTGATGAAAAAAGGCCTCGCAGTTTTGTCATCGATTTCAAAGGCGATCTCAAAGCGACGGCAGTTGCATCGCTGCGCGAAGAAGTAAGCGCCATACTCGAAGTAGCCGGACCGGATGATCAGGTGATCGTGCGCCTGGAGAATCACGGTGGCACCGTTCACGAGCATGGACTCGCCGCGTCGCAGCTCGCGCGCGTTCGTGATCAGGACATTCCACTGCTGGTTGCGGTCGACAAGGTCGCCGCGAGCGGCGGTTACCTGATGGCATGCGTGGCAAGCAGGATCTATGCGGCGCCGTTCGCGATTCTGGGTTCGATCGGTGTGATCGCGCAGTTACCGAACTTCAATCGAATGCTTGACGAGCACGGTATCGACTTTGAAATGATTACAGCCGGCAAGCACAAACGAAACGTAACCATATTCGGCAAGAACACGGACGAGGACCGGGCCAAGCTCAAAGAGGAGTTGGAGGAAGTCCACGGACTGTTCAAAGACGCCGTCAGCAAATACCGTCAGGAGCTTGACCTCGAAAAAGTAGCGACCGGCGAGCACTGGTATGGTACCCGGGCGCTACAGCTCGGGCTGGCGGACGAGCTCAAGACCAGCGATGAATTACTCGCCGAGCTTGCGAAGGACAGGGAGCTCTATCGCGTGACCTACAAGGTCAAGCAGCCACTGCAGAAAAGACTGTTGGCGAATGTCGACGGACTCCTCGAGAAAGCCGATGCGGCACGCTGGCGCCGCCGCTTCGAATCGCGCCTGCCTCGCTCGTAAACCTCGAGCTGCCTGCGGCGTTACTTATGTTCGATGACTACGTGTGCCGAACATGGTTGTGGTGGGAACCCCGCCGCGGAGATACGGTCTTAGTTATATCGCGTTGTGCGACCACCATGCGGCACGAGTGCCTGGGGAGTCGGCTATAATACGGCAAAGCCGAAGAGGATTCGAAATGTTGAGCCCACGATACAAAAGCCTGTTTCTTATAGCGTTTCTGGGATTTATGTTGTCCGGATGCGCGTCCACGATGGGGTCTTCCGACCAGGAGTTGGAGGCAGAGGCAATACGCCAATTCGCCAAGATGAGGGCTGAAATACCCCTGGTGCAGGACGCGGCAACGATCGAATTTGTCCACTGCGTTACCGTTGCAGTCGTCGAATCTCTGGCACCGCCGCACAGGGATATGAACTGGGAGCTCGCAATATTCGACACTGGCATGGCGAACGCTTTTGTCATGCCCGGCGGCAAGATCGGTGTATTTGCCGGGCT
>CAYLSX010000239.1:0-2809 GCA_964386685.1 uncultured Woeseiaceae bacterium
GCTGACATCCGCAACGTATGCCTCGTTGGGCCCGGCCATGCCGGTAAGACACAGCTCGCCGAGGCACTCCTGAAAGCCGGTGGCGCGATATCTCAGACGGGATCCGTCGAGAAAGGCGACACGGTTTCCGATTACAGTCCAAAGGAAAAGGAGCTCGGGCACTCCCTCTATCCTTCGGTCTGCCATCTCGACCACGCCGGCATTCATGTAAATCTAGTCGACACCCCGGGATACCGGGATTTTTTTGGCCGCGCGGTTGCGGTATTGCCTGCCGTTGAGACGGCGGCGATCGTAGTTGACGCAGAAAACGGCATACAAACCGTTACGAGCAAGATGATGGACGCCGCGAAAGATCAGCGTCTTTGCCGGATGATCATTGTTAACAAAATCGATGAACCTGGCGTAGATCTCGCCGCAATCGTCGAAGAGATTCGAGCAACATTTGGTTCGGAGTGCCTGCCGATCAACCTGCCTTCCGCCGATTGCACCGGGGTCGTCGATTGTTTCTTCGAGCCGAATGGTGTGGAAACCGCATTCGGTGATGTGGAATCGGCACATACGCAGATTGTTGACCAGGTAGTTGAAGTCGACGATGAACTCATGGAGCTCTATCTCGAACAAGGCGACGAGCTCACGCCCGAACAACTGCACGCCCCGTTCGAAAAAGCTCTGCGCGAGGGACACCTCGTACCAATTTGTTTTGCATCGGCCACGACCGGCGTCGGCATAAAAGAATTACTCGACGTGTTCGAGAAGCTGATGCCGAACCCAACTGAGGGCAACCCGCCCGTCTTCCACAAAGGTGAAGGCGACACCGCCGAGGAAGTAGCCATTACGGCAGATCCGAAACAGCATGTCGTTGCTCACGTGGTCATGGTCAACATCGATCCTTTCAAAGGAAAGCTCGCCGTATTTCGAATCCATCAGGGTTCAATCAAGGCCGGCAATCAACTTTTCGTCGGCGATGCACGCAAACCCGTCAAGGTCTCGCAACTTTTGAAACTGCAGGGTGGAAGCCATGTGAAGGCAAATGTCGGCATCCCGGGAGATATTTGCGCTATTCCAAGAGTCGACGAGGCGCATTACGATGCTGTGCTTCATGACTCACACGATGAGGACAATTTCCATTTAAAGCGTAATCGACTTCCCCGCCCAATGTTCGGTCAGGCGATCAAACCGGCTAACGATGCTGATGCGCAAAAAACCTCGGACGCACTCAATTCGGCAGTAGCCGAAGATCCCTCCTTGAAACTGGAACACGTTGCGTCTCTGAATGAGGTCGTGCTCCGCGGCCTGGGTGAAATGCACCTGCGTACGGTCCTTGACCAGATAACTGATCACTACGACATGGAGGTTAAGGCATCGATGCCTTCCATCGCATACCGCGAGACGATTACGGCACCGGCAGAGGGCCACCACAGGCATAAGAAGCAAACCGGCGGCGCCGGTCAATTCGGTGAGGTGTACCTGCGAGTGGAACCACTGCCACCGGGCACAGGGTTCGAGTTCGCTAACAAGGTAGTCGGTGGTTCTATTCCGTCACAATACATTCCTGCCATAGAATCCGGTGTTCGTCAGGTAATGAACACAGGCGCCATTTCCGGACATGAGATGCAGGACGTCAAGGTCACCGTATACGACGGCAAGCATCACGCCGTGGATTCGAAAGAAATTGCCTTTGTGCAAGCTGGCAAGAAAGCCTTCCTCGAAGCAGTTAATGAGGCCAAGCCAATCGTCATGGAACCCATCGTTGACGTAACCTTTACAGTTCCCAGCGACTGCATGGGCGGTGTCACGGGCGATCTCGCCGGAATGCGGGGAATGGTGAGAGGTACCAACAACCTGCCAAACAACTGCATGGAAATCCTGGGACAGGCGCCACTCAAGGAATTGCAGGCATATCACTCGCGATTGAAGTCCCTGTCAGCCGGCGAAGGTAGTTTCACCATGGACTTCAGCCACTACGCTCAGGTAACACCGCAAATGCACCAGGAGCTGATCAAAGAGTTTCGGCACGATGCCGGTGACTAATCGGATGTTGTAATAAAAGAGACGCGAGGGTGGTCAGATCCATTGTATGAAATATGTCCGCGTCAAACACAAAGACACCGGCACCTTGCTGGCCGAGGGCCCCATCGGTTGGGGCATCACTCCCTTTGAGGGCAATCTCTACATCGCCCGGAAATACCTGAAGACAGATCGGTTTCGGGTCAACTATATCCCCGGCCTGTGTTTCTACAAGTTTCTGTACGTCTGGATGGATCTGGTTCTCGACGCAGGCAAGCGGAGTCGTAGTCTGGCGTGGATGTATTGGCTGCCAAACCCGTTATTGCCATTCATCTGGTTTCGTGTAGCGATCCCAAAAGTGCACCCGGAGATTGAAGTAGAAGTGTATTGAGCGACCAAAGCTCGAATCACATCACGGTAACGCCGTTTTCTCCTATCATTGTTTCAAACTATCGATTTGGCTCCTGGCTTGATCGTAGTATGTCTGATTCTTTTCTCCGATAACGATCTGGTGGTTGTCAGGATCGGAGATCGTAAAGAAGTTCATCCAAGGTCTCTCCTCGACTTCGTCCGGCTCAGCAATGATTCCATTGCTCTTGGCGATAACGTGGTGTCTATCGACATCTTCAACAATGAAGTAATGGCGCACCCCACCGCCATAGACTTGCTCTGATTCGTCCGCGGTCGTAAGAGCGATCCTGATCCCGTCTTCCTGAGTCATCTCTGCGTATTCCGGCGGATACGGTCGGGTCCACTCAACCCTGTAGACATCTTCCTGATAGTCATAGTAGTAGTCATGCTC
>CAYLSX010000240.1:0-2792 GCA_964386685.1 uncultured Woeseiaceae bacterium
GAGATATTCTCTCCACCACGCAGCCCGCTCAGGAAATTGAGGAACAATTCAGCCCTGGAATCAGTGGGCGAACTGATGTGGAGATCGGAGACGAAGTACGCGTTTAACACCTGCCGAAGTCTACCTCAGATTAGCCGTTGGCCAGTGGATCGCCGACACCAATGACGTGTATCGCGATCAGACCCATAACACCGACAATGGTCAGATAATAGATTGTCGGCAGAAGTGTGCGCCTGAGCGTTCGACCTTCCTGGCCCAGAAGACCGACCGTTGCCGAAGCGGCGACGACATTGTGAATAGCAATCATGTTGCCGGCTGCGGCACCGACTGCCTGCAGCGCTACAACCATCGCCATCGACACACCCAGGTTCTGCGCAACCCCGTATTGGAACTGCACAAACATCAGGTTACTGACTGTATTGCTACCCGCAATGAAAGCGCCGAGCGCGCCGATGACTGGTGCGAACATCGGCCAGATCTGACCCACATTGGCAGACACCCACTGCGCCATGACAATGGGCATGCTGGCGAGTTCCGATCCGACACCAGAGTTGATATAGATGCGAACCATTGGCACCGTAAAGATCAGAACGAATCCGGCGCCAAGTAGCATTCGCGATGACTCACTCAGTGCCTTGCCGAACTTCGCGGCCGGCATTCGATGCAGCAATACGGTGAGGACAGACACGGCAATCAGAATAGCCGCCGGCAGATAAAGCGGTGTCGTAGCCGCGGAAATGTCGGTGCCCAGTATGCCGTCCCACGCGATTCGCACGGTCTTCAACCATGCGCCGAAAGGAAGGTCCGGCAGTCGCGTCAGCACAAGCAAGGCCGCAACTAGCAGGTAGGGCAACCATGCACGCGTCAAAGGCATGGTGTCGCCATGATTGTCCAGTTCGATCTTCAGGATTCCCGACCAGTTAGAGGGCCAGGCCGATTCATCAGGGAAGTCCCAATGCGTTTTTGGCACCAGGAATCCCCGCCGAGCCGCGAATGTAACGATCGCCATGCCGACAAGCGCACCGAGGATTGACGGAAACTCCGGCCCGAGAAAAATACCGGTCAAATAATACGGCACTGTAAACGCCAGCCCGCCGAACAATGCGAATGGCAGTATCGCCAGCCCTTCGGACCAGGAATGATTGCGGCCGAAAAACCGGGTCATCATCATGACCATGAACAAGGGCATTATCGTGCCCGCTATCGCGTGCAGGGTAACAACATTGTTCGTTACGACTTGAAGATAGTCGCCAATCTCAAGCCCAGCATTCAAAAGGCTCTGCTGAACCTCGGGACTATCCAGCCCGCCCCGAACACCGACGAGAATCGGCGTTCCGACAGCGCCGAACGTCACCGGCGTGCTTTGCACCATCATCCCCAGCATGACCGCGGCCATCGCCGGGAAGCCCAAAGCCACCATTAGCGGCGCCACTATTGCAGCAGGTGTCCCGAACCCTGACGCACCCTCGATGAAACAGCCAAAAAGCCAGGCAATGATGATGACCTGCACCCTTCGATCAGGACTTATTTCGGAGAAGCCATGACGTATGACGGCAAGTGCGCCCGAGTACTTGAGAGTATTAAGGAGCAGAATCGCCCCGAAGATGATCATCAGGATATCGAAGGTGATGAACAGGCCCTGTATCGATGCGGCTGCCACCGTATTTCCGGGCATTCCCCACACCGACGCGGCAATAACTGCAGTCAATATATAAGTGACCGGCATTGCGGTGCGAGCTGCCACCCGAAAGCCGACGATCAAAACGCCGGCGACAAGAATGGGAGTTGCGGCGAGGGCCGCAAGAAATCCTAAAGACACGATCTATCCATATCTACGTGGAAGCAGCGACTTCCTTGAAAGGTTTTACTTCTCTCGATATCTGACGACCGATGCGGCGATCCGCCATGCGAAGATCGTACTCGTCCTGCAGATTAAGCCAGAATTGAGGGCTGTTGCCGAAGAACCGCGCGAAGCGTAAAGCAGTCTCGGCAGTAATGGCGCGATCACCATTAACAATATCGCTGACACCACTTCTATTCATTCCGATAGCCTTCGAAAAACCGTAGGCCGTTAAGCCGAGTTCGTCAAGGAATTCACTCTTCAGAATTTCGCCTGGATGGATTGGTGCGAACTTGGGCATTGCGCTCCCCGATTCAGTGATAGTCCACAATTTCAACCTGAAATGCGCTACCGTTTCTAAACACAAAGCAGATGCGATACTGATCGTTTATCCGAATACTGTATTGACCCGCCCGATCGCCTGACAATTTCTCCAGCTGATTTCCCGGCGGAACTCTCAAGTCATTAACATCTTTGGATGCATGAACCAGCAACAACTTTTTGCGAGCGCGTTTCGCAATCTGATTCGGAATTCCTGTTCCGCGCTCATCATTGAACAGTTTCTCGGTGTCAGTACAAGCGAACGACTTAATGCTCATACCGGCCGAATCCTAATCTGAGGCAAGTGCAGTGGTAATAGTATGTACCGATATGCGTCCTGTCAAGCAGAACGTTCTGTAATACAGGACTATCTCTAAATTCCGGGGCGTGTTCGCGAGCAATCGTTGCCACTATGCTCAAGTAATGACAGTTCAAGCTATATTGTCTCGAACCGCTAGACGCACCAGCCGCTAATTCGGCCAATCCGACAAGAAAATCATTGCGGCATGAGTCGTAACGGTCTGAAACCAATGCTGACCTCGGAATTCCTCGCCGCTCTTCTTCCCCACAACCGTGTCTAAGTGTATGATTGCGCGCGGTTCGGGGTGTAGCTCAGCCTGGTAGAGCACTG
>CAYLSX010000241.1:0-2787 GCA_964386685.1 uncultured Woeseiaceae bacterium
TGTACCGCAGCTCTGCTGCAGGTAATGGGTGCCGTATCCCTGGCTCATTTGGCGTCATCCACGATATTCATCGTAGGTGTTGCGGCAGCATCGCTGAGTTGGGTGCTTTGGCGAGTGTATCGGATGCAACGTGCTTGTGACGACAAGTATTGTTCATCTACGCACTCAATGTGGTTGATATCAATGTTCGCGGTCGCCGCATTTGTAGTTAATGTGGTCTTGTAGATCACGCGAACGGTTAGATGAAAGCGACTGCCCCACCAAGCGATCGAAATGGCCTGTCTGAATGTTTGTGAATACATTTAAGAGTCAAATGCGGCAACACTCTGTCGCCCTTATCAGTCTCGCCATCGCATTGTCGAGCCTCGCTTACAATACCTGGCGCAATGAACAGACCGAAGCCAACCGTAATGTACGCACAGCGGGCATCGAACTCCTGCTGAAACTCGGCGAGTTGGACCGAGTCGTTTTTTTCAGCCATTACGACAAGGATGAGATTCGCGGTAATCCGCGCTTAGGCTGGGCTTATGTACTGACAATCAGAGATCTGGCGGCACTGACGAGTGAGCCGGCAGTGAGCTCATCGGCAGACCTTTTGAGAGTCTGGAACGAGAACTGGTCCGGTCTCGGCAAGAATGACGCGTCTGCAGACCTAATCTCTGCGGGTATCGACCAATTACGAAATGACGTGCTTTCAGTACTGGCTGCACTGGATTGAGCGTCAAGGCTTATCTTTTTCAAATCAGCTATACACGACTTTCGAGCATAGCGTCATTTCCATGCAACGCTGATTTTGGTGCTTACATCCGTTTCGACTGCGGTGAAGTTACAAAGTCACGGTACGTAGAGAAGTGACTGTGCCGTCGCGTGCTTACAGCAAGTGTCCTCTGCGGCGTAAGTTGTATCGATTACCGTGCTACATCAGTAATAAAAAAACCACTTTACTGGTCTAAGAGTTTTAGAAGACCTTTTTTTGAACTTGGCATGATGTTTGTTCCTGTCATCGAATGTTCACTAAACAGTTTAATCTTGGAGGTAAAGTAATGACTACATTTCAGTATCGATTTTTTCGTCCCCTGCTAGCCACAGTCGTCGTTCTGACGCTGAGCGCTTGTGCCTCGGCAATCCAGAGCACGGTGGACATCGCGGACCAGGCGGACTTCAGTAATTTCCAAACCTATGCATGGATCACCGATGAATATTTGATCGCGCGTAGCGATGCCGCGTCAGAGCTAGGCAACCCGGTCAACAGGGAGCGGACTCGCGCGGCAGTGGAGCGCGAGCTGTCGCGCAAAGGCTATCGCAGGGTATCGGACGAGGAAGCCGATCTCGTCGTGTCCGTCATTGTAGGCAGTCGAGACCGCGTTCGGGTCCGGCAGTCGTATAACAACTACGGCTATTCCTACCACGGTTACCATCGTGGATTCACAGCTTATGGCCACGCGGGATACGGCTATCCGGGATACGGCGAATATGCAAGTACTGCGAGTGTGCAGACCTTCACCGAAGGCAACCTGTTCGTCGACATCTTTGATAACCGCTCCAAGAAAGCCATTTGGCACGGCTGGGCTTCGAAAAGGCTGTCGCGGAAAGACAAAGATAATGCTAAGCAGTTGATCGATCAGGCGATCGCGAGCCTTCTTACTGAATTCCCTGACACGAGTACCGTCGCTCACTCAAGCACCTAGATACGAGCAACGGAAGCGCCATAGATTTAGATGCGATTGCGGCTGTGCGGTCGGGGCTCCATGATAACGGGCCGGTGGTCCGGCGCAGCGATCGACCGGTTTACTGACATACGAGGAGTAGAAGATGTTTGACCGAAGACAGCTGGTTGCACGGAGCGCAGCCATCATGCTCATGTTTGCATCCTTTGGCTACGCACAGGCTGACGATGCCAACGAGTATCTTGCCGAGGTACGCGATGACCTTGATTTGGCGGACGGCGCCGACATCTCAACCACGAACCGCACGGCGAAGGCTGATGCCGACGGTGACGAGCTATACGTGATCGAGGAAATCGTTGTAATTGGCAGGAAAAAATCGCAACACCCGAATCTCGGTAACAGCTCGGGTACCGATCCGGTAGTGCAAATGCCAGGCCGGATCGATTGGCAGTTCCTGCCCCGTTATGATCCGGAACAAGCAGATCGTTACTTCGATCTGATCCAACTTGATGAAGAGATTCGGCGCGGGGGCTTCATCGAGCTATTTCGCGTTAGCTTTGGCCGCTGACCCTAGGGAATCAACAGAAAGTCGCTGATCGGCGTACTGCCTGTAGGGCGCGAAGCCGGTGACACCTAACAAGTCGCTGCACTGGCCGCTTATGGCCGTTTTCTGCCCTTGAAATCTTACCGTTTCATCAGAATCGAACGACCGCTAACGGGAAAAGCAGACATTCAAGCCCCAGGGTGCCCACTTTGGTGCCCCACCCAAGATCACCTACCGCCACTCTAGGTAACCTACGGTGTTAAGAATTCACCGCTAAACGTTACGTTGGGTTACCTTAGGTTACCCTGGGTTGTAAAACCTGCGTACTGAAAATCCGCGTGTCGGTGGTTCGATTCCGCCCCTGGCCACCATATACAACAAAGCCCCGTGAAGGGGGCTTCGTCGTATCTGCGGCCAGCAACAGTGAACCACGTTCGATTGATTCGGATCGCCTATGGGCGATCCTCACCCTTCGGGCAGACTCACCTTGTTCGTCTGTCCTGATTCGCTTCGCGAATCGGTCCGCCCCTGGCCACCAAACACTCAAGGGTGTATTCCGGTCACATGGTTTACACC
>CAYLSX010000242.1:0-2781 GCA_964386685.1 uncultured Woeseiaceae bacterium
CGAATCTTCCCGAACTTGACGAAGCGGCTTACAACAAGCTGCTTGCTGACGCAGAGGGTTCCGGACATCACGGTGATGATGCGGCAGACGGTGAACATTCACACGCAGAAAGTAACGCGCCCTCGAGCGATGCCGCGCACGATCACGCAGATTCCAGCGATCACGAGCATGGCGATTCGACGCAGCCTGCGAGCGTTCCGGAAGCAACCGATGAACATGATCACGATGCTCATCAACATTAGTTTGGACACCACCGATAGCTGACATGAATTTCGACAAGAGATTAATTCTGCCATCCGGCCATTCGCTTCTTTCGCGAAGACAGTTTGTGACAGGGGTAGCCGCCGGTAGCGCATTGTTGGGACTTGGATTGCCAGGAACATCGTCGGTCGCAAATGCGTCGACCGTTTCGCCAGTTCGCACGCTGCGTGGAAAACGTTTCGATCTCGATATTGCTTACAGGCCGGTCAATTTCACCGGCAGAGAGAGGACCGCAACTGCAATCAGCGGCTCGGTGCCCGGGCCTATATTGCGCTGGCGCGAAGGTGATCGGGTGACGTTGCGGGTTAGCAATCATCTCGCTCACGATACGTCAATTCATTGGCACGGTTTGATCCTGCCCGCCGAAATGGACGGCGTGCCCGGCATCAGTTTTGACGGCATAAAGCCAGGCGAAACGTTTACGTATCAATTCGACGTCCGACAAAACGGCACCTTCTGGTACCACAGCCATTCCGGTTTTCAGGAGCAGACGGGGCTGTATGGTGCCATCGTTATCGATCCGATCGGGACTGATCCAGTCAGTTTCGACAGGGACTATGTGGTCTTGCTATCCGATTGGAGCGACGAAAAACCCGAGAGAATTTACGCCAAATTGAAGAAGCAAAGTGACTACTACAATTTTCGCGGGCGAACTGCCGGTGATTTATGGCGAGACATCGGGGAAAAAGGTCTGGCTCAGACCCGCAGTGATCGCGCGATGTGGAACGAGATGCGGATGAGCGATCGTGATTTGTCAGATGTCACCGGCTACACCTATACCTTTTTGATGAACGGTGCGACGCCCGAAGACGGATGGCTTGGTTTGTTCAAGCGCGGCGAAAAAGTCCGCCTGCGCTTTATCAATGGCGCCGCAATGACAATTTTCGACGTGCGCATCCCAGGGTTGAAGATGACCGTAGTCGCCGCTGATGGGCAAAACATCGAGCCGATTACAATCGACGAATTTCGAATCGGCGTTGCGGAAACCTATGACATCGTTGTCGAGCCCAACGACGACAGTGCCTACACGATTTTCGCTCAGACTATCGATAGAAGCGGCTATACCCGAGGGACACTGAGTCCGGATGCCGATTGGGCCGCCAACGTGCCGCAAATGGATCCGCCGGCACTATTGAGCCACAGAGATATGGGCATGGGCGGTATGGATCACAGCCAGCACGACATGGGCAGTATGCCCAGCATGGACGACACGCAGCATGACATGAGCAAAATGTCAGACGCGGGCGGCATGGATCACAGCAAACACAACATGAGCGGCATGCAGGAAGTCGCGCGAAAAGGCGGCCAGGTACCTGATCCGGCTGGTTATGGCAGCCAGCGTACGATTATGCATGTCGCCTCAGAGTTCGGGCCTCATGTCGACATGCGCGCCTCGACGCCGCCAGACGGCTTGTCCGATCCGGGTATTGGTCTGCGTGACCATCAACGTCAATACGGCAGGCGCGTGTTGACCTATGCGGATATCAGAAACATCGAACGAACGGCCGATTCCAGGGATCCCGGCCGTGAAATTGAGCTGCACCTCACTGGCAATATGGATCGTTACATGTGGTCCATCAACGGTATCAAGTTTGCCGATGCGGAGCCCCTGCAGCTTACGTACGGCGAGCGTGTTCGGATAGTTCTCGTCAACGACACGATGATGACGCACCCGATTCATTTGCACGGAATGTGGACCGAACTGGAGACAGGCGAACCAAATCACATTCCCCGTAAACACACGGTTAACGTACAACCGGGTTCCAAAATCAGCTACCTCGTTACTGCCGATGCGATGGGCGGATGGGCCTATCACTGCCATCTGCTTTATCACATGCCGGGCATGTTTCGCGAAGTGAGGGTGAGCTAGATGGCCAGTCAGACAGCGTGCAAATTCTTATCTGCAGCAATTCTGGCTGCCGTCGTTTTTCTGTCGGTTTCGGACGATGCGAGGGCGGACGCAGCCGATGATCCTCTCTTGCTGACGGTCATTCTTGATCAAATTGAAACGCGCGACGCCGGCGGCGACAATACTCTCGCGTGGGACGGCGAGGGTTGGCTGGGCAAAGACCTTCGCAAGATTTGGTTTAAGACAGACGGTGAGCGTACCGCCGGAAATACAGATTCGGCCGAATTGCAATTTCTTTATAGCAAGGCTATAGGCAGATATTGGGATTTTCAGCTTGGCGTACGACATGATTTCGAACCGTCACCCAGCCGAAGTTGGGCGGCCATCGGATTCAAAGGCTTGGCCCCGTACTTTTTCGATATAGATGCCGCCGCATATATAGGTGAATCGGGACGGACTGCACTACGATTCGAGGCTGAATACGAACTGCTTCTGACCCAGCGGATCATTCTCACACCAGATATCGAAATCAATTTATACGGTCAAAACGATCCGGATATTGGTATCGGCTCTGGTCTGTCAGACATTGAGGCCGGGTTACGGCTGCGCTACGAAGTTCGTCGGGAGTTTGCACCGTACATTGGAGTTAACTGGTCGAGATTGTTCGGCAA
>CAYLSX010000243.1:0-2760 GCA_964386685.1 uncultured Woeseiaceae bacterium
GTCAGATACCAGAGCGCCAGCGCACCGGTGATACTCATAGTGACCGTATATGGCAGGGCCATGTAGACCATGCGGCCGTAAGACAGACGAATGAGAGGTGCCAGGGCCGAGGTCAGCAGGAACAGGAATGCAGCCTGGCCGTTCGGCGTGGCGACACTCGGAATGTTGGTGCCGGTGTTGATTGCCACTGCCAGTGCGTCGAATTGCTCTCTGGTAATCGTGCCGGCTTCAAAGAGCTCCTGCACCTCGGTGATGTAGACCGTGGCGACGAATACATTGTCGCTGATCATCGAGAGTAGTCCGTTCGCACCATAGAACAATACCTCCTGAGTCTTGCCTTCATAAGTCATTACCCAGTCGATGACCGGGCTGAATAGTCCCTGGTTATCGATAACCGCGACGATCGCAAAAAATACGACCAGCAATGCGGTAAAAGGCAATGCTTCTTCGAACGCATGTCCAATGCGGTGCTCCTCAGTGACACCGTTGAACGCGGTAGCCAGAACAATGACCAGCAGGCCGACGACGCCGGGCTCGGCAAGATGGAATCCGAGTACGAGGACCAGGATGATGGCAACGACGCCCTGGACTCCGATCGCTGCGCTCTCTTCCTTAGTGCGCTTGTCGCTCATCGCGCAGTCGTAGTCGTCGAGCACCTCGCGAACCTTGTCCGACAATGGTGTGCCGTAACCGAATACCTTGAAGTATTCCAGACAGGCACAGGTCAGCAAGCCGACGACCAGGACTGGCATCGAGATCGGCGCCATTTTCATGAAGAAAGTTGCGAAGTCCCATTCCATGATCTTCGCGATCAGCAGATTCTGCGGCTCACCGACGAGTGTCGTTACGCCGCCAAGCGCCGTGCCGACGGCACCGTGCATCATGAGGTTTCTGAGAAAACTCCTGAACTGCGCCAGATCCGCCCGGTGCAGTTCGATGACTTGGTCGTCCTCGCCCGGGTCATGGCTGTGATCGAAGTGCTTGCCCGAGGCCACCTTGTGATACACGCCGTAGAAACCCGCGGCGACGGTGATGATGACTGCGGTAACGGTCAGTGCGTCAAGAAACGCAGACAAAAATGCCGACGTGAACGAAAACAGGAGTGACAACATTATCTTTGATCGCACGCCCAGCAGGATCTTGGTGAACGTGTAGAGCAGCATCTCCCTCAGGAAATAGATGCCAGCCACCATGAACATCAGCAACATGATGACCGGGAAATTCTTCTCGGCCTCATGGAAAACCGAACCTGGCGTTGCCAGTCCGATAATGATTGCTTCAGCGGCGAGCAGTCCGCCCGGTTGCAGCGGATAGCACTTCAAAGCCATCGCAAGCGTAAAGATGAACTCGAGGACGAAGGCCCAGCCGGCAATGAACGGGCCGAGTGTCAGTACCAGAATCGGATTAACGATCAGGAATCCGATAATTGTCATCTTGTACCACGCCGGGGAGTGCCCGAGAAAATTCTTGCGCAGCGCGTCAGCGATCGTGTAGGTCATTGTGTTGCCGTTATCCATTCTTGTTATTCAGGCGCGAAAGTTCGTTATTTTACAGAAAATATCCGGAAAATTAATCGTCACGCCAGACGCACTCGCCGGCGGCCGTCATTTTATCCAGCAGGGCTTCGTGTGCAGCGATTTCTTCTTCATTGGCAGGAATGACGACGAGGTCGAGCTCGGCCTTTGGCGTATCACTTTCGGTCTTCATCATTCCGGCGTCCGGTTTGACTTCCTGGTCCAGCGACAATGCAGCCTGCCCACCGGTCATCGCGAGGTAGACTTTCGCCAGCAATTCAGCATCAATCAGTGCGCCGTGAACGTTTCGGCGCGAAGCGTCGACGTCATATCGTTTACAAAGTGCGTCGAGACTATTGCGTTGGCCGGGGTGCAGTCTGCGCGCAAAGCTCAGGGTATCGAGCACTGATGCGTGCTCGGTAATCGTCGGCAGCGGGTGTTTCATCAGCGTGAGTTCGTATTCCAGGAAACCGACATCGAACTCGGCGTTATGAATGACCAGTTCCCCATCTTTGATGAACTCGAGAAACTCGTCTGCAATATCGGAGAAGCGCGGCTGACTCTCGAGGTCGGCACGGCTGATGCCATGCACTGCCTCGGCGCCCTCATCGATGTCGCGCTCCGGGTTCAGGAAACTGTGGTATTCGCGCCCCGTGAAACGGCGGTTCACGATCTCGATACAGCCGATTTCGATGATGCGGTGCCCTTGCGATGTCGCAAGCCCGGTGGTTTCCGTGTCTAGAACAATCTGTCGCATAGTTTCTTATAACTCATCGATGCCGCGATTTGCGAGTGCATCCGCTTCTTCGTTGCCGGGATTGCCGGCATGTCCTTTGACCCATTTCCAGACAAGCTCGTGACGTCCGACCGCTTCATCCAGCGCCTGCCAAAGATCTTTGTTCTTAACCGGCTTCTTGTTCGCGGTCCTCCAACCGCGGTCTTTCCAGTTTGTCATCCAGGTTTCGATACCGTCTTTGACGTACTTGGAATCGGTATGCAGGACGACCCGTCTTTTGCCGTTCAACGCGTTCAGTGCCTCGATCGCGGCAGTGAGCTCCATGCGGTTATTGGTGGTCTCATGCTCACCGCCGTAGAGGCGCTTGCGGCGTTTGCCGGCGATCAGTAGCGCACCCCAGCCGCCCTGGCCGGGATTACCTCTGCAGGCCCCGTCGGTGTAGATATCAACTGTTTCGGTCAAAGCGGATGCGGGAAACTCTTGTCGTGGGTTTAACCAGTCCGGCCACTA
>CAYLSX010000244.1:0-2710 GCA_964386685.1 uncultured Woeseiaceae bacterium
TGGTATCGCGCATGGCGCAGCCTGAACCTGATCGGATTCGCCTTTACATTCGGCGTCGCCACGCTTTGGGGATACGACTATTACCGGCCGGAGCTGTTCGGCAGTACCGAGCCGTTTCTGGTTCTCTTTTTCCTGTTTTATCAGGCTATCGCCATCTTGTTCGCATTCCGTCAGCCGCCCAATCTTCGTGGTGTGGTCGACGGCACGATTATTTTCGGTACACCCGTCATCGCGTTTGCGCTGCAGGCACAGCTCGTCGACAACACCGAGTACGGCCTTGCAATCAGTGCGGCAGCGATGGCCGCCTTCTATGTCACCGTCGCGATCTGGTTGCGTCGATCGCATGGAAGTCACATGCGTCTCCTGAGTGAGTCTTTTATCGCACTTGGCGTGGCGTTTGGAACGATTGCCATTCCGCTGGCGCTCGATGATCGCTGGACAGCTTCCGCCTGGGCGCTGGAAGGCGCTGCGCTCGTCTGGGTCGGTGTACGGCAACATGGCAGGCTCGCGAAGCTCAGTGGTGCCGCCCTGCTCGTCGCGAGCGGCATCGCTTTCATGCGTTACGGCTGGACTCGGGATCTCGGTATGCCAGTCCTGAATGGCAATGTATTGAGCGGCTTGATGATCAGTCTCGCGTCGCTGTTTAGCTCCCGTTACCTGGCGACGGACTCTCAGCCACGAAGGTGGCAAGCGCTGGTATCCGCCCCCTTGATGCTCTGGGGTCTCGCCTGGTGGCTCGGCATTGGTGCGATGGAAATCGACGATCGCGTAAATAGCAAAATGGAGTTGCATACCCTGACGATTTTCATTGCCTTGAGCACCGCCGTGTTTGCCTGGCTCGCGAGTCGTTATAAATGGCAAGCAGCGCATCGGGCGACTTTGGCTTACTTGCCCGCGATCCCAATCATCGCATTCCTGTACATACTCGATCATGCGCATTTCTTCGAAGGCATCGGCGCGCTTGCGTGGCTGCTCGCGTTCGCGGCGCACTTCTATCTGCTCAAGGTGTACGAGGATGGCCGTTGGAAGGTCGAGGCCGGCTGGCATTACGCAGGGATGTTGTTTCTTACGGGCGTAATTGCTTATGAAGTGTACTGGCGCATGGACGAGGCAGCGTTCAGCGATGTCTGGGCATTTAGCAGCGGGCTGTTGATCCTCGCTGTGACATCATTACTGACGATGCTCGGCCGCGAACGCCTAACCTGGCCGATCCAGCGTTACTGGGACGCTTATCTGCTGGCTGCGACCACGCTGATCGCCATGTTTCTGTTCTTTGTCGGTGTCACGGGAATCGAGGATCCCGGCGACCCGGCACCATTGAGATACATACCGATCCTCAATCCTTTTGACGCACTGACCATCGTCGGTCTCATTATCGCCCTGTACTGCCTGCTTACGATCAAGGCCACCACGGACTGGTTGGGAATCGATCGGTTCAAACTTGCTTCAGTCATCTGGGCAGTGGCGACATTTGGGCTTACAACCATTGCCGTCGTACGTGGTGTGCATCACCTCGCCGACGTTGCCTGGCTGGATCACGCACTCAGGCGATCGGTCTCCGTCCAGGCGGCACTGTCCATCTATTGGGCGCTGCTTGCGTTCTCCGGAATGATCTGGGGCGCCCGCAACATCAACCGATGGGTCTGGCTCGGTGGCACGAGCCTGATGGGGCTCGTCGTCCTCAAACTATTCATCGTCGATCTTGGCAACACCGGCACAGTTGCGAGGATCATTTCATTCCTCGGTGTGGGCGCTCTCTTACTGGTCGTTGGTTATTTCGCACCGGCGCCCCCAAGAAGCACTGCACCAGCCGACGCCGAATCGACGTCGTAATATTTGATTGGTGCGCGGTCTTGACTGGCACTCTGCATATTTTTTAGGAATGATTCACGAATGGACCTGGAACTATTCACGGACCGCCTGCGGCTGAACCCGTTGGTCGATGATGACCTCGATCTCGCAGTGGAAATGTACACTGACCCTGAGGTCGTCAAATACGTGTGTGATGCGATGACCGAGGATGAGGTCCGTCAGGAAATGCCAGATTCAGTCAAGCGTGGAGGTAATGGCGGAATCGGAATCTGGTGTATCTCGGACCGGAAAACCGGTGAAAAACTTGGAGATACCTACCTTCTGCCTATGCCAATCGATGAAGAAGATACCGACTTCAGCCTGGTCGTCATGGGGCAGATGCCGGACGCCGATATAGAAATCGGGTACTTTCTCAAACGATCGGCTTGGGGGCGCGGATATGCGACGGAGGTATGCAAGCGCATGCTTCAGTTCGCGTTTCAGGAATTGCCGTTGAAAGAAGTTGTTGCATCGGTCGAAGAGGAAAACCTCGTGTCGAGGAGAGTCCTCGAAAAGTCCGGTCTGCTCGACCGTGGTCGAACGCAGTCTTACGGCAAAGAAAGTCCGATTTACCGGATTACTCGAGATGAGTGGAACAAATTGCAGTGATCAATCTAGAACCGCTTTGGGTCAGTAGCGGCCCTTCGGGCCAATATTAGCTCAATGTCTGCTTCCGGGGGTAAAGCGGCCCCTCAGCAGATAGATTTTGAAAGCAACATTCCGAATGTCTGCTTTCTCCGATAGCGGTCATTCAGACCGGTGGATATCAAGTGAAATGAAGGGCCGCTAACGGCCAAAAGCGGCCGTTCAGGGCATCAATGAAGCGCATTGTTAGCTACCAGCTGTAGCGACGTGTGTC
>CAYLSX010000245.1:0-2703 GCA_964386685.1 uncultured Woeseiaceae bacterium
GTTTGATAGTGTTTGTCTGATCGAATACCGAATATCACATCTAACGATAGCGATTCATCAAGTCGGCCAACTTTTCCTTGCCGGGATTTAGTTCGCTATAGGGAATTTTTGACAACGGCTCATCGACGCTGCCGGACAGATCGTGCATGTCGCCGGTTTCTTCATCGATGTACAGGAGCCCGGTGATAATCTCGCCTTTATTGATGCTGTCTCGGAGAAATGAGAAAGCCGCGGCACGACTGGTCGGGTCGTAGTCCTTATCTACTTTTCGAAACACGATCTTGCTGCCGTCATGTAATTCCACGGGCATGGCAGAACCTTCTTCATAAGCCGTTTTTATTTCCTCCGCCGGCGGGACGAAGTCGGTGTCGATTACGTGATGATAAAACTGCCGCGTATGTGCGTAGCTCTTGGTCGAACCCTCGTGGTCATTGAAGGTTACGCATGGGCTGATTATGTCGATCAGCGAGAAGCCCTTATGGACCAGTGCCCCTTTGATTAGCGGCACGAGCTGCTGTTTGTCGCCCGAAAAGCTACGCGCGATGTAGGTTGCGCCAAGCCCGATCGCAGTACTGACGGGATCGATCGGCATTTGCTTGTTCGGCGCCGCATTCTTACCAATGCTGCCGACATCGGCCGACGCCGAATACTGGCCTTTGGTAAGCCCATAGACGCCGTTGTTCTCGATGAGATAGCACATATCGAGATTTCTGCGAATTACGTGTGCCAACTGCCCCATGCCTATGGACAAGGAATCTCCATCGCCGGATATGCCGATGTAGGTCAAGTCTCGGTTCGCGGCATTCGCGCCGGTCGTGACAGACGGCATGCGGCCGTGAAGGGTATTAAAGGCATGGGATTGGCTCATGAAATAAGCCGGCGTTTTCGACGAACAACCGATGCCGCTCATCTTGGCGAGCCGGTGCGGTTCGATGTCAAGCTCGAATACGGCTTGTATGAGCGCCGCCGTAATAGAGTCGTGGCCACAACCGGCGCACAGTGTCGAAACTGATCCTTCGTAATCCCGCACTGTCATCCCGAGCTGGTTTTTCGGCAGTTTGGGATGCGTGACTTTCGGTTTGGCGATGTAAGTCATAGCTTGCTCTCGTTACCTCAGGCAGCACGGCCTTTTGCGACTACCTCTTCGATTTTGTCGATTACGAACTGCGCGTTGATCGGCATACCGTTGTAATGCAGCATCGATACGAGTTTTTCCGGATTGGCCTCCGCATCGAGAATCAGGAGTGAACGCAATTGCGCGTCGCGGTTCTGTTCGACCACATAAACTCGCTCATGTTTGCCGATGAAGCCTTTTACCTCATCGTTGAACGGGAACGACTTCACTCGACAATAGTTCAAGCCGATGTTCTTCTCTTTAAAGTGAATAAGCGCTTCTTTGACGGCCCCGTCACAACTGCCGGCAGACAGTATCGCCGTGTTATTGAATTTCGAGTATTCGATCTCGGGACCAGGCACCATGTCACGCGCCGTCTCCCATTTCACGAGCAGCCTGTCGACGACCTCCTGATATTCACCGGAATCTTCTGTGTAAGCACCTT
This sequence comes from uncultured Woeseiaceae bacterium, assembly GCA_964386685.1. Lineage (GTDB taxonomy): Bacteria > Pseudomonadota > Gammaproteobacteria > Steroidobacterales > Woeseiaceae > JACZWL01. The sequence continues at coordinate 1,560 of CAYLSX010000245.1, forward strand.
CTTTGCTATGGCCCGAACCACGTGTGAAGTAGGATCCCTTCGGATGCTCCCCGGGCAGCGTTCGATATGTAATCCCGTCACCGTCTGAGTCAATGTACCGTTGAAACGTCTCGATCGACTCCAGATCATCGGCGGACAAGACCTTGCCTTTGTCCGGTTGATAATTCTCATCCCATTCCAGGTTCGGGCACATCCAGTCATTCATGCCGATGTCGAGATCTGACAAGACCATAATCGTCGTCTGCAAACGGTCAGCGAGATCGAATGCAGTTACTGCCATGTAAAAACATTCTTCCGGATTCGCCGGGAACAGCAACACATGCTTGGTATCGCCGTGTGATGCATATGCGCAGGTCATAAAATCGCACTGCTGTGTGCGCGTCGGCATGCCGGTTGATGGCCCGGCACGCTGAACGTTGAATATGACCGCGGGGACTTCCGCGTAATAGGAAAAGCCGATGAATTCGCTCATCAGTGATATGCCTGGGCCGCTCGTTGGCGTGAATGCCCGTGCACCATTCCACGTAGCGCCAAGCACAACACCTATCGCCGCTAGTTCGTCTTCCGCTTGCACAATGCAGAATTTTTTGCGCCCGTCTTCGTCCATTCGGTACTGCTTGCAAAAAGATTTATATGCGTCCATCAGTGAGGTCGAGGGCGTAATCGGATACCACGCACCCACCGTTGCACCGGCGTATACGCAACCGAGTCCGGCAGCCGTATTGCCATCGATCATGATGTGGTCTTTCGTCTTGTCCATCGGCGCGATGGACTTCGGCAGCGGACATGAAAAATGTTCCTTCGCGTAATCGTAACCGAGACGGATCGCCTCGAGATTCGACGCGACCAGATGCTTCTTCGATGCAAAGGTTTCTTCCAGGAGCTGTGTAATAACAGCGAGATCGATATTCAACAATGCTGCCAGTGCACCGACATACGCGACATTTTTCATCAGGATTCGCGTACGCACGCCTTCGAATTGTTCATTGCACATCTTCGAAAACGGAATTCCGACGACCGTAATGTCCTTGCGATCGAGCAGCCTGCTGCGCGGCCAGGTCGAGTCATAAATCAGCCAGCCACCTGAGGCCACGTCATTCATGTCTCTCGAATAGGTCTGTGCATTCATCGCGACCATGACGTC
>CAYLSX010000246.1:0-2692 GCA_964386685.1 uncultured Woeseiaceae bacterium
GGGGGTAGTCAGACGCTGAAACTCTCCCCGCAGCCGCATTCGCCGGTGACGTTCGGGTTGCGGAAGCGAAACGCTTCGTTCAGGCCTTCTTTGACGAAATCGACTTCGGTGCCGTCGATGAGCTCCAGAGATTCCTTGTCGACGACCACCTTGACGCCCTGGTCTTCGAAGACGACATCGGAGTCGTCGATCTCATCGGCATAGTTAACGACATAGGCATAGCCATTGCAGCCTGTCTTCTTAATACCAACTCGCAGACCTACGCCCTTTCCGCGGGCATCCAGATAGGATTTGACACGATCGGCAGCAGGTTGTGTTAGGGAGACAGCCATTGGCTCATTCAGTCCTCTAAAGCTCCAGTCACCGTGATATGGAGCGCTCTTGCAGCATCTTCAAGTATAAACACCCTGCCGGTCTTCTCCACCGGAATGGCGAGGCGGTTCATCAGACCGTTCACATCGAGTTCAGCCAGTGCCGTCACAGACTTGCCCTCCGCTTCATTGCAAAATGCCTCGGCAGCGGCGATCAAGTGCGGGCAGCCGAAAGCCTGATATCGCAACACGCGGATGGTGTCTTTGTCGACCAGCGCTGACAGGACGATGCGTGCACCTGATTCCGACTCGGCTGCCTCGCCCACGATGGAATCATTGTACTCGTCGGACAAAAGGCCGGCGTGAACAGGGTTCGCAAAATATTGCCTGACCAGTTCACTATATGTGCCTGGATCCGAACTCCTGTTCATGCTGTTTTCTTGCTGGCAGGCGCAATCGCGCGAAGGTGGCTGACGGCGTCCGAATAGCGGGCGATCGCCGCATCGATCTCGGTAGTCGACGTTTCCCGGCCGAAGCTAAAGCGTATCGCGCTTTGTGCCAACGCATCGTCCCGGCCTAGAGCCCGCAGGACATATGACGATTCATTACTCTTCGAGTTGCAGGCCGAGCCGGTACCCACACAAAGGGGCTCGAGAGCCAGTAGCAGACTCTCGCCTTCTATCCCTTCCACGCTCAGGTTGAGAATGCCGGGAAACGACTCCGAAGCGCTGCCGTTACGCAGTACGCCGTCAATCTCGCCGATTCCCGACCACAATCGCTCATTCAGTGCCTGCAAGTGAACAAGGTCGTCGGCCTGCCTGTTGCCGGCGATCGAGGCTGCCGCGCCCAATCCAACAATCTGGTGAACCGCCAAGGTACCGGGTCTCAGCCGGCGCTCCTGACCACCACCATGAAACAGGGGTTCGACATGACAGGCGCTGCGATCAGCAATATAAAGAGCGCCGATGCCCTTCGGCCCGTAAAACTTGTGCGCGGTCAAAGACAATAGATCCACCGGCAGTTGCGACAGATCCAGCGGCAATTTGCCGACAGACTGTGCCGCATCGACGTGAAACAGCACATCCTTCTCGCGACAACATTCACCGATGCGTTCAATATCCTGGATCACGCCGGTTTCGTTATTGACATGCATGACAGACACGAGTTGTGTGTCATCGCGAATTGCAGACGACAGGGCCTCAATCGCCAACAGCCCCGCCGAGTCCGGCGTCAGGTAGCTCACATCAAATCCTTCGCGCTCGAGTGCTGCGAAGGCATCGGTGGCCGCCTTGTGCTCGGTTGGCATCGTGATCAGGTGTCTGCCGCGATCTGAGCGAAATCGTGCCGCGCCAATCACGCCCAGATTGACCGATTCGGTCGCACCCGAAGTCCAGATCAATTCGCGTGGCTGTGCATTGATAAGGCCCGCCAGTTGTTCGCGCGCGGTCTCGACAGCGGCAGCGGCCTGTCTGCCGAGCGAATGAATCGAAGACGGATTGGCAAATTGGCCGCATGCCGTCAGATATCCCATCATTGCTTCGACAACCGCAGCGTCAACCGGTGTGGTCGCTGCATAATCGAGATAGATGGCTTTCGTGTCGCCGCTCAACATCACTTGGAGGCCCCATCGCCCGCGCTCGGGTCCAATGCCGCGAGCATGCCCCGCAGGATATTGATCTCGTTCTGATCGGGCTTTGCCCGGACGAACAGCCGCCGCAGGCGTCGCATCAGGAGTCGCGGATTCTCCGGATCGAGAAACCCTCCTGCCGTCAGCACTTCCTCGAGGTGTACGTAGAAGTGTTCGAGTTCTTCGCCCGTGGCCGGCGGTACGTCCGGTGTGTCGCCATCGTCTGCCTCACCGATTTCCGCCATACGCAGCTCGTAGCAAATGACCTGAACCGCCATTGCCAGATTCAATGAACTGAAGCCCGGCGATGTCGGGATAGTCAGCAAAGTGTGGCAGCGATCGATGTCCTCATTTTTCAGGCCCGAATTCTCGGGCCCGAACACGACGGCTACTTGCCCGTGCCGGCTCTCTACCAGCAGTCTCTCCGCACAGTCACGCGGCGCCATGGCCGGCCATCCGATCGTGCGCGACCTCGCGCTGGCGCCGGCAACATAGCTGCAGTCACGCAACGCCTCCTTGAGGCTGTCAACAACGCGTGCAGCATCCAGAACGTCCGCAGCGCCCGACGCCCGTGCTGTCGCATCGTCGTGCGGATAACTCCGCGGCCTGACCAAGACGAGATCGGTCAGACCCATGTTCTTCATCGCGCGCGCAGCCGCACCGATGTTACCGGGATGCGTGGTCCCAACGAGTATGATTCGTACCGTCATGGTCTGGTATTCTACCGTCCCCTTGCGGGATGTCGCTCTTTGTG
>CAYLSX010000247.1:0-2688 GCA_964386685.1 uncultured Woeseiaceae bacterium
TCTGTGCTTTCAGAATATAGTCCTGAAGATCGTAGCCGGTGTTGGCGTCGGGATGCCCGTCGATATGTTTGAAGCCATCGCTTTCGCTTTGCACCGTCTCTATGAGCCAGGAAAATCTCTTTCCGCGATCGCCAAAGTTTAAATGTGCATCGGTGGTTGAATGTTCGCCGATTCTAAGATCGATCGTACCGCCCATCGAGTCCGGTATTGGTGTGGAGATCAGGTTGATGGCACCACCGGTTGTTCTGGGGCCGATGCTGACTGATGCGGGGCCCTTCAGCACTTCGAGAGCATGCATGCGACGCTGAGTGGGGAAGTAGTAGGCGGACGGAGCGGAATAGGGCGCCGGTGCAATGAGAATGCCGTCTTCCAAAAGCGCAATGCGGCTGGAGCGATCCAGGCCTGACCCGCGAATGCCGATGTTCGGCCTGAGGCCGAAGCCTTCCTCTTCCTGTACGTATACGCCGGGTACCGTGCGCAGCACGCGCATGACGTCGCTTTGCATAAAGGTTGCGAGTTGTTCGTGGTCGATAACGTGGGCAGAGCCGGGTATATCTACAACGTCGCTTTGGCGGCCGATGATGGTGACGTTATCGAGGTCGTCGTCTGAGTTACGCTGCTCTTCTGTGGCCTGAGTGCCGTCCTGAGCCAGGGCGGCGGTAGCCGCACAGACCAGCACGGAGGCGCTCAACAGTCCCTTGATTGTGTGTCGCAAATTCATGGAGCCTGATTCGGGATAAACCCTTGATTGCTAATGGCTAGAGAAGTTATCGCAAATGATAATGATTCGCAACTGCGTTAACTACGTATGGACGAGTCGCCCGGTTAATTGCATGAATTCAGGGTGTTAGCGCAATCAGAGCGCTGCGTTATGTAATATCTGGTGGAATAGGACCGGAAAAGGGCTTGGAGCGCGCCTTAGAGCCCCACCTGGCGCCGTTCTTGAACCAGTACCGCTAGGGCATGTGACTGAAACCCTCCACTCCTGGTGCCTTACATGGCACCATTGCGCCTCTTTGATGTAAGCCGGCGTGGTTTGCATCGTACGGGGATTGAAGGGCCAGCTTGACCGATAACAAGAGAAAATTACTGATTGTCGAAGACGACCCGGGGCTGATGAGTCAGCTCCGCTGGTGCTTCGAAGACTATGAAGTCCTGTCTGCTGAGGACAGGGAATCGGCGATCAACGAGTTGCGCCGGCATGAGCCGCTGGTGGTTCTTCAGGACTTGGGCCTGCCGCCAAACCCAGAGGGCGTCGATGAAGGCCTCTCCACGTTGCGGGAAATCCTGCAGCTTGCCCCACATACCAAAGTCATTGTAGTAACCGGCCACGGCGATCAAGAGAATGCGCTTAAGTCGGTTGAGATGGGTGCTTACGATTTTTATCAAAAGCCGGTCGATACCGACACGCTGCAATTACTGGTCGAGCGTGCGTTCAACATCAGCGAGCTCGAAGCGGAAAATCGGCGCCTGCAAAACATAGCCGTCGATTCTCCGCTGGACGGGATCATCGCGGCCAGCGAAGGCATGTTGGCGGTATGCCGCATGATCGAAAAAGTGGCGCCAACTGATGTAACGACTTTGTTGTTGGGAGAAAGTGGCACGGGCAAGGAGTTGTTGGCACGTGCGTTACATCGATTGAGTCCGCGTGTCGATAATCGGTTTGTTGCAATCAACTGTGCTGCGATTCCAGAGAATCTTCTCGAATCAGAACTGTTCGGATTTGAGAAAGGCGCGTTTACTGGTGCTGCGAAACAAACGCACGGAAAAATCGAACTGGCAGATGGCGGTACATTATTCCTGGATGAAATCGGCGATATGCCATTGGCGTTACAAGCGAAGATGTTGCGTTTCTTGCAGGAACGCGTTGTGGAACGAGTCGGGGGCCGGGAAGAGATCTCGGTCGATGTACGGGTTGTATGTGCAACGAACCAAAATCCAATTGAGATGATAAAGGAAAGTACTTTCAGGGAAGATCTTTATTATCGTGTCAGCGAAATCACGATCGATATTCCTCCGCTCAGAGAGCGCGAAGAAGGCCGGCTGATTCTTGCGCGAACCTTGCTTGCAAAATTCTGCATTCAACAGGGCAGGGCATTGACGTTCAGTGAAGATGCTAACAATGCGATCGAGGCTTACTCATGGCCGGGAAACGTCAGGGAGCTTGAGAATAAGATTAAAGGCGCCGTCATCATGGCAGATGGCAATCAGATCACGGCGAAGGGTCTCGGCATCGAAGGTGGTGAGCCGGAGCAGTTGACGCTCAATCTTCGCGAGGCAAGACGCCATGCTGAATCGAAAGCGATACGCATAGCGTTGATGAAGTCGTTTGGAAAAATATCTCGCGCTGCCGAATTACTCGGTGTCACGAGACCGACACTTTATGATTTATTGAACAAGTATGGGCTGTCCGCAGAGGGGTATTCCAAGCGCGCGGCCGACGAGACCGTCGAAGAAGCTGAAGAATCCTGATCGTAACTAATTAAAAAGGGCCGGGACGTTTCGTGTCCCGGCCCTTTTTTGTGTCTTGTTTTTGGTTGCTAATAATCTAGCGTGTCTTGAACGTATCCGGATTCAGGTCGTGTCTTGCGAGGAGCTTGTAGAAGTCTGTGCGGTTGCGTTTTGCGAGTCTTGCGGCCTGTGAGACGTTGCCCATGGTGATCTGCAGGATTTGTGAGAGGTAATTTC
>CAYLSX010000248.1:0-2687 GCA_964386685.1 uncultured Woeseiaceae bacterium
AAAAATACCGAATTCGGTCTGTGTAATCTTCAGTGAGTCGCCGGTCTTCAGAAATATCCCTACGAGCCCGCCCTTGGTTTCGCCACTACTGCGACGCGTGTTGCCATAGCGCTGACTGTTCATCATTTCCCGCATGATGGTCTGGTTGTCGACGCCGTCGGTACGATTGATCGCCTCGTTGATGTGAGGCTGACCTCTCTTGGATTCCAGCCGAATTTTCCACTGCCCGGAAAAGTCGATACCGGGAGGTACCGCGGCGCTTCTCGGCAATAACACTTCGGGTGTGCCGCAGGCGCACAACAGCAGCGGCAATACCGCCAGGTGGACCAGGTTTCGCGTGAAAAATGCCCAGGACATGGGGTCAGGATACGGAATTTTTGGCACCAATGGCACTCTAATAGCTCGAGAATCACCCAGGATGTCAACAGCCGGCTTGCTGCCGCGTTAGAGACTGAGTAAGTTATGAATTAGCGATTTCGGAGGAATGACCGTGAGCAAATCAGCAAGAATTTTCATTACCTCGATGCTGTCTGTGATGTTGCTGCCGCAGGCGGCAATCTCTCAGGTAAGCGATCAGGGCGCAGCGTCAGGAAAGCGCGATGAGATGACTCGCGAGGAGCGCCGCGCTACCTGGGAAGGAAAGTCGGAAGAGGAAAAACAGGCGATACGAGATCGGATGCGAGCGGGTCGCGAACAGAAGCGTGCCGTATGGGAAGCATTGACGCCGGAAGAACGCGAGGCGAAACGAGCCGATATGCGCAAGAAATTTGACGCCATGACCCCCGAAGAGCAAGAGGCGCTGAAGAAAAAACGCCGACAGCGTGCCCAGCAAGGCGGCAAGAAACGCCAGAAGCAGGGTGAGAAGAAGGAACCGGCCGAGCTATGAGGAAGGCAAGGGCATGAGCTCCGTTTCGCCGGGAATCTCGCCGAATCGTTGTTCGCGCCAGTCCTTCTTCGCCTGTTCCATTCGTTCCCTGGAACTGCTTACAAAATTCCACCAGAGATAACGTTGCCCGGGTAAGCTTGCTCCGCCGAGTAGCATGAGTTTTGTGGTCGTTCGGGCACGAGCAGCTGCGTCACTTCCGGCCTCGATGACCGCCATCCTGCCCGCAGTCACCGGACAATCGCCGATATCGATATCGCCGTTCACAACATAGACGGCCAGTTCATCGATACCGGCCGGCAACAACAGATCTGCGCCGGCGTCGAGATTTGCTTCCACGTACAGTGTTTCACTGGACGCACGAACCGGTGAGACTGCACCGTATGCTTGCCCAACAATGACGCGAAGTTTCACACCATCCAGGTTCACTTCGGGCACATCTTCGGCCGGATAGTGCTCGAATCGCGGCTCTGTTTCCTCGAGTTCCACGGGCAATGCGACCCAGGCCTGAATACCGTGCAAATGGGATCCCGATTGTTTTAGTTCTTCTGGCGAACGCTCGGAGTGCACGATGCCCCGCCCCGCGGTCATCCAGTTGATCGCGCCCTGCTCGATGGCTTGCGCATGGCCCAGACTGTCGCGGTGCATGATTTTGCCCGCAAACAGATAAGTGATTGTCGCCAGACCGATATGCGGGTGCGGTCGAACGTTGACACCGCTGCCGGGCTTGAAATCTGCCGGCCCCATGTGATCGAAGAAAATGAACGGCCCTATTCGCTGCCGATCCGTGGCCGGCAATGTGCGGCGAACCACAAAATCGCCGAGGTCTTTTGTAACGGGATCGAGCAGTAACTCGACCTGACTGTGCTCGCTCATTCCGCGGCCGGCTTGACGAACTTGATCGTCAGTCGATCAGATTCCCCGATGGCGAGATATTTCTCGCGATCTTGCTCGTCGAGCGCAAACGATGGCGGCAAGGTCCAAACTCCCTCTGGGTGATCATGCGTATCTTTCGCATTGCGATTGACATCAGATCGACCGGCGAATTCGAATCCGGCCTCCTCCGCGAACGCGATCAGTCGTTCCTCCGAAATATAGCCGTCTTCTGCGTGTGGGTCTTCGTTCTCCGCGTCTGGCCATCGATGATCGACGATGCCAAGCACGCCACCCGGTTTGAGCACGTCAAACATTGCCTGGAATGCAAGTTGAGCTGACGCTTTGTGGTATCCACTGCTCACCCAGTTGTGCGCATTGCGGAAGGTGACGACGAGGTCGGCAGCGCCGGACGGCGCGATGTTGAGCTGATAGGGAAAATCCATTGCGGTGACGATAACGTCGCGGAAAGCGTCGGGTGATTCGCCCGCTTTGGTCAGGAAAGCGCCAAAATATCGTCGTTGGTACGAGTATTGAGGATTCACGCTGTACTGCACAGCGTAGAGCTTGCCGTTTTCCTTGAGAGCCGGCGCCAGTATTTCGGTATACCAGCCCCCGCCGGGCCAGATTTCGACCACCGTCATGTCGGAGCGAAAGCCGAAGAACGCAAGCGTTTCCTTGGGGTGCCGATACTTGTCTCGGGCTTTGTTTTCGGCACTTCGATGTTCGCCGCTCATCGCATCGTCGAGTGCGCTGCTGGTTGTTGTATCGAGCTCAGGTTGCGCGGCACCGGCGTCAGCCGGCATAAGTGGCAACAGCAGAAGTGCTGTCAGTGTTAGACGAATGCTCATCATTGATTCTCCTGATCGGTATAATCAAATGCTATCCGCTGTGGGCGGTCCAATACAATCTAGATCCCATTTCCAGGTCA
>CAYLSX010000249.1:0-2633 GCA_964386685.1 uncultured Woeseiaceae bacterium
CGGTAAGCCGTCAATCCGGTCGCCTTTGCGATAGCTTGTCGGATATCCACCGGCTGCCATGACGACGCCGAGCGCTGCTCGTGGATCCCAGTCGATCGATTTGTCGGCGAGATTGCCATCAACGGCGGCTTTGCAGAGGTCGACCAGGTCGCTGTTCAATCTGGCCATGATCGGTTGTGTTTCGGGATCGCCGAAGCGGCAGTTGAACTCCAGAACTTTGAGTGTGCCATCCGTTGAGATCATCAGGCCGGCGTAGAGAAAGCCGAGGTAGTCGATTCCATCGGCCCTCAATCCGTCGAGAGTTGGCTGGATGACTTCCTCCATGATGCGTTCTTCGAGCTCGGGCGTAACGACGGGTGCCGGTGAGTAGGCACCCATGCCACCTGTATTCGGGCCGATGTCGCCCTCGTCTCTGGCTTTGTGGTCTTGTGAGGTTGCCAGCGGCAGGATGGTCTTGCCGTCAGTCATGACGATGAAACTTGCTTCCTCGCCCTGCAGGAACTCCTCGACAACGATCAAATCGCCTGCATCACCGAACGCGTGCGCAGCTAGCATATCGGTGGCCGCTTGCTCTGCCTCTTCAACGGTCGTTGCAACGATGACGCCTTTGCCCGCTGCGAGTCCATCGGCCTTGACGACGATGGGTACGCCTTGTTCGCGAATGTACTCGAGCGCAGGCTCGAGTTCGGTAAAGCTCTGGTACTCCGCAGTTGGGATGTTATGGCGTTCGAGAAATTCCTTTGTGAATGCCTTAGACCCTTCTAGTTGAGCAGCGTCGGCCGTGGGGCCGAAGCAGGGTAGTCCCTGTTTCTTGAATCGGTCGACGACGCCAGCGACGAGAGGTCCTTCCGGACCGATGATGGTGAGGCCGACTGCCTCGCTGGTTGCGAGCTCCAGGAGCCCATCGATATCGTCGGCGCCGACTGCGACGTTCTTGAGTTTTGGCTCCAATGCGGTGCCGGCATTGCCGGGGGCTACAAGTACTTCAGTGACGTTTTCTGACTGGGCGCATTTCCATGCCAATGCATGTTCGCGACCCCCGCTGCCGACTACCAGAACTTTCATGGATCCCCTCTAATGTCTGAAGTGTCGCATTCCCGTAAATACCATAGCGAGACCGTGTTCGTTCGCCGCGGCAATGACCTCGTCGTCGCGCATCGAGCCGCCCGGCTGGATTATCGCCGATATGCCGTATTCTGCGGCAGCATCGATGCCATCGCGGAACGGGAAAAACGCGTCTGATGCCAATACTGAGCCCCGGGTTGTAAGTCCTTCGTCCGCTGCCTTGATGGCGGCAATCTTGGTGCTGTAGACGCGGCTCATCTGGCCCGCCCCAACACCGATTGTCATGCCATCCTTGCAAAAGATAATGGCGTTCGATTTTACAAACTTTGCGACCTGCCAGGCGAACAAAAGATCGGCAATCTGTTCTGCGTCGGGCGACTTGTCCGTGACGACCTTGAGATCGTTCTCCGATACGACGCCGAGGTCGGTGCTTTGCACCAGCAGGCCACCGGATACCTTCTTGTAATCCAGTCCGGGTTCGGTATTTTCCATCCACTCGCCGGTCTCGAGGACGCGCACGTTTTTCTTTGCGGCCGTGATGGACAATGCGCCATCATCGATGCTCGGGGCGACGATGACTTCGACAAACTGCTGGTCGATGATCGATTTTGCGGTCTTTTCATCGAGCGGTCGATTGAAAGCGATGATGCCACCGAACGCCGATGTTGGGTCAGTCGTAAATGCCCGTTCATAGGCCGTCTGAATGTCTTCTGCGATAGCAACGCCGCAGGGGTTGGCATGCTTGACGATGACACAGGCCGGTTCTTTGAATTGCCTGACGCATTCGAGGGCTGCATCGCTGTCGGCGATGTTGTTGTAGGAGAGGGCCTTTCCCTGTAGCTGTCTCGCGGTGGCGAGAGCGCCTGGCGTCTTGTTCTGATCGACGTAGAAAGCGGCTTCCTGGTGTGGGTTCTCGCCGTAACGAAGTTTTTCGACGAGCCTGCCGGCATGGAGGAAATTCGGGCCGATCGGATCGTCGCCCAGTGAATGCGACAGATATTTCGTGATCGCTGTGTCATAGGCGGCCGTATGTGCGTAAGCCTTGGCTGCCAGGCGCCGGCGGTAGTCTGCAGACATCTCGTTGTTTCTGAGGGTCTCCAAGACCTGATCGTAGTCGCCCGGATCAACGACCACGGCAACACCATCGTGATTCTTGGAAGCCGCTCGAATCATCGCGGGTCCGCCGATATCGATGTTCTCGATGGCGTCTTCCAAAGTCGCATCCGGATCGGTGATGGTCTCTTCGAACGGATAGAGGTTGACGGCCAATAAATCGATAGGCTCGATGCCGTGCTCCGACATGACTGCCTCGTCGGTACCACGCCGGCCCAGGAGGCCGCCGTGAATTACCGGGTGCAATGTTTTGACTCGGCCATCCATGATCTCCGGAAATCCGGTTTTTTCGGATACTTCGATCGCCTCGATGCCGGCTTCAACCAACTGCCGGCAGGTGCCGCCCGTCGAAAGGATTTCGACGCCCATCTCGGCGAGCCCGGATGCAAATGGAATGAGGTCACGCTTATCAGAAACGCTGATAAGCGCGCGACGTACTGTCAACATGAATGGCC
>CAYLSX010000250.1:0-2633 GCA_964386685.1 uncultured Woeseiaceae bacterium
TAGCGGACGTTGCGACACGGTCAATCCCGTTGAAATTAGGGTCCGCTAACGGCCACAAGCGGCCATTTCCCATGCGGCGCACTCCTTGCCTCCCTATACTCAAGAGAATACTGAGAAAATCTCCTGGTCGGACCGGGCCGCCACTCGCAGCGATTGACGGTCCAAGAATGGATTGATTGTAGCTGTCATTCTGGCAGTTCGGACACTTGACCGCATCGACATTTGATCCAACCGAGGTCGCCGCAGCGCAGTTCGTGGGGAACCTGAACGTCGCAGTCCATTCAGTCGGGAAACTCGATGCCGAGCTCCGCCGCGAAATGCTGCATGCGTGGATCGTCGCGCAGAAATTTCGTCTGCGGGAACCACGTCACTTGCCAGGGGAACCACGGGATCTTCTTTTCTTTGGCAGTTTGCAACCATTTCATCGACTCTTCCCGATCGCCCATCCCGCCATAGATCAGTGATAGCGTGAAAGAGTTGTTATTTCCTTCCTCGACAAATTTGAGCACAGCCGCGGCATCTTCGTCTCGATTCGCGGTGGCGAGTGTAGCCGCAAGGACAAACCCCCAGAAGCGGTTGTTGCGCAGGTTCTCGTGAGCCTCGATGGCTTCGTCGATCCGGCCCATGTCCAGGTAAGTCTGTCCCAGCGCAAACCAGGCAACGGGATAATTTGGATTCAGTTCGAGCGTCGTCTTCGCTTCTTCAATCGCTTCTTCATACATACCGGCGTCGCGATACTGCTCTGCCAGCCAGGACGTGTAGAAAGGGGACAGCGGGTTGAGCTCCTTCGTGTACTCGCCGTAAGCGATGGCTTCCTCGTCTCTTAGCAACAACTCCAGCAACCACGCGTAGTGGTAGTGCGCGTCGACGAGGCTCGGGTTAAGCTCAAGGGCGCTCAAGAAAGATTGTTCACCTCCCGCGAAGTCCCACTCGTAATAGATCTTGTACATGCCGATGGCGAGGTGCGCCTCGGCAAGATTGGGATTGTATTCGAGCGCGCGCTGTGCTGCTTCTTTCGCCCGCGGATATGCGCCGGCGGCCGGAAACGGACTGTGACCGAGTTGCGAGTAACCGATCGCGAGACCTGCATAGGCCAGCGCACTCGTGGGATCGTTCTCGACGGCTTCCGTAAAAATCTCAATTGCGCGCCGATAGCCTCGTCGCGACCCTTTATGAAGCTGAAACATGCCTTTCAAGTACGCCTCGTAGGTGGCCGAATCAGGTCCGTCAGTCAGAGCGAACGCCCGTTCTTCATCAGGCGTCAGCTGCACCTTGACTTCGCGAGCGACTGCGCTGGCCACCTCATTCTGCATCGATATCAACCCGTCGAACTCGCGTGTAAAGCTCTCGGTCCACAGTAGTTGCTCAGTATCAGCGTCAACCAGTGTCACATTGACACGTACCTGGTTACCTTCTCGCATGACCGATCCGGAGAGTACCTTGTCGACACCCAGCAACTGGCGGATGTCTGGGAGCGACATGTCTCCAGTGACACGTCGCGATGAAAAACGCGAGGTGACCCTGAACCGGGTAATTCGCGACAACGTCGTTATCAGCGCATCGTGCAGGCCGGCCGACAGGAATTCCTGGTCGGTGTCACCCGAGAGATTCTCGAGCGGCAGCACGGCAATAGCCGTAGCCAGCCGGTTCGCCGCGTACCATGGTCCCGCGCCCCGCAATGGTCCCTGCCGAATCTCGTTGATCGTACTACCTACAAAGATTGTGGCGACAACCGCGAGCGCGACGAGGACGATGTAGTCAGGCTTGCGAAGACTGAGATCTGTGGTGTCGATAGCGTCTGCAGGAGGCGTCCGTACGATTCCTTCCGGCGTGATGTCGTATCGCCAGCCAAATATGAGGGCGAGCGAAAAACCGGCGATGGCCGCCAACCATAGGTACTGCAGAGCCGTGTCCGGTATACCAAAAGACTGGAATGCCAGCGCAATGACCTGCAAAAGGACCCACGCGCCGATGATGTAGATGACGGCGGTTCTGAATACGCGGCGGCGCCGCAGTTCTCGCACGAATTGCCGTAGTCGACCCATAAAAGACTCTCCGACTTGTTATTTTAGCTGGAAATCCGCCCCGGTCGTGTCTGTACGGCGAGGATTTCAAAGCATTACCATGTCAGGTGCTGGACGCCTCAGAAATAGTCATGATCCATGAGTCCAGTATGGCGTTGAACTCGTCGGCAGACTATTGCCACTTAAGGATGACAAACTCTATCGGGTGCAAAGCCGACGCTCAACAGATATTTTGCGACGGCCAAATCCTAACTCGCAGCCTTTGCTCAAATCAGTCATTCAAACGATCAGAAAAACGAGGTCATGACGGGCAGAAATCGGCCAGAAGCGGAAGTTACATTCCACGTAACACTCAAAGTAAATATAACGTACTACTGCATGTGTCCTTCACCAATATGTTCTTCAATGGCGAGAAAGAACTCCTCCGGCAAGGAATCTCGATTAAATTGGCGGACGTCGACGGTTACCTATTGGTCTTTTGCCTACGGGTCCGGAACGCCAGGATCTTCTGCAATCGATGCTAGGTGATCCTCTATAACTTGCCATAAAGGAGCGTCTACCCAGGTGTCATCGAGATAGAAGCCTTCGGGAACCTCTTCTTTTGGGTCT
>CAYLSX010000251.1:0-2618 GCA_964386685.1 uncultured Woeseiaceae bacterium
GGCAATGGTCGTTCGGAGTTTTACCCGCCCGCCAAGGGAAACCAATGGACTACAGGGGCAATCGGGTGCCCCGAATGGACAGGTGTGCGGCTGGGCGACGTACTGCAGGATTGTGGCATCGCTGATGACGCCGTTTACGTGGCCTATGAAGGGGTTGATCGTCACCTGTCCGGTGACCCGACTAAGTTGCCGATCTCGCGTGGTGTGCCTGTCGCTAAAGCGCTCGAGAAAGAATCGCTGATTGTTTGGGCAATGAATGGCGAGCCACTGCCACTGTTGCACGGCTTCCCGCTGCGTATGGTGTGCGCGGGCTGGCCGGCGTCAGTGAGCGGCAAGTGGATCAATAAGATTCTGATTCGCGACCGGGTGCACGACGGCCCGAAAATGACCGGACAGTCCTACCGCGTTCCCTGCAAGCCGGTCGCGCCGGGAGCGGCTGTCGCAGACGAGGACATGTGCATTATTGAATCCATGCCGGTGAAATCATTGATCACGTATCCGAAATCCGGGGTGTCGCATGCGCTTGGCGAGCCGATGGCCATTCGTGGCCATGCCTGGGCAGGCGATCTGCGCGTGCGCCGCATGTACGTATCAACGAATTACGGTTCCACCTGGCAGCGCGCTTCTCTGGAGCGGCCCGTCAATCGTCTTGCCTGGCAACGTTGGTCCGTCGTTGTCGACTTCCCGGCCGTCGGTTACTACGAAATCTGGGCGCGCGCCGAGGACGAGAACGAAAAATCTCAACCGGTCGTCTTGCCGGGGTGGAACCCGCGGGGCTATCTGAACAATGCTTGTCATCGAATCGCGGTCGAGGTCCGGGCATGATCCGAGTCTTGCTGTTTGCGTTCCTGGCTTGCCCGGCGATCGCGGCAGGCTCGGTCGATGAACAAACCGGGCTGATTGTAGATGATGGTTGGGAGCTTGTGCGTGCGCACTGTGGCGCTTGCCATTCACACAGGATCGTCACCAGTCAGAAGGCAGATCGGCAAACCTGGCTGGACATCATTCGCTGGATGCAGGCAACACAAAACCTGTGGCAGTTTGATCCGGCGACCGAAGCCGGAATCCTCGACTATCTTGCCAGTAATTATCCGCCACAACCGAACCGCCGCAGAGCACCTATTCCGCCAAGCCTGATGCCGGCGGCAGAAGAGGAGGCAACTTCACAATAATCACGTCGCAAATTAGAGACAGCTTCTTTTTTTGATTATCAGCGTATCATTCAGTCCCGCTTCAGCTTGTGTCTAGCAAACTGTTGCGTGTGAGCTATGATTAATCAGTAGTTCTGAGAAGCATTGGGCAATCTCTAATTCAGGATATACGTTATGAAAAACATGTTTAAGTTCTTATGTTCGACAATCACGATTGCTGTGCTCGTCATGCCAGCGACAACGTCGGCAAAATCGGGCGCAGTTATCGACCTCGAAGTCGACGAAACGATCGGTGTATTTAGGGACGAAGTTAAGGGCGGGGAAGTCTTTCTGGATCAAGCCGCCGGTGTCTTAATCTTCCCGAGGGTTGTGAAAGTCGGCGTCGCAATCGGCGGAGAGACCGGCGAAGGTGCGCTCCGTGTGCGAGGTCAGACGATCGACTATTACCGCACTAGCGCTGGTTCATTCGGGCTGCAATTGGGCGCGCAGGCCAAGTCGATTGTAATCGCATTCATGACCAAGGAATCACTCGAAAAATTCCAGAACAGCGAAGGCTGGAAAATCGGTCTCGACGGCTCGGTAGCATTTATCGATATGGGTGCGGGTAAGACAATTGATTCACACAATATTAAGGATCCTGTGGTCGGTTTTATCTTTGGTTCGAAAGGACTGATGTATAATCTGACGCTCGAAGGCACAAAAATCTCGAAACTCAACAAAGAAAAATAATCTAACGCCGGGGGAAAATGTCACGGCGAGAAAGAAAGCGGGAATCAAAAGATCCGGCCGACGAGAAACGTCGGCCGGATAAGCCTTCGTACGCAAAAAAACTTGGAGATCGCGCCAGGACAGTCGGTTCTCTAGGCGAGACGCTGGTCAGGGAACCGAAAGCCTTTCCGAAGAAAACTGCGCATGCTTTGCGACCATGGATACGGAAGGTATGGAAAGCACGTGGCGGCGGTCTGTACGCCTGCGGTTTCGTCTTGACCTTTGTCTATCTGGAGATTTCGATGTTGTTCGGCGAGATTATAGCTGCCACAGGCTTCGTCGATTTCTTCACCGAGCAACTGCTCGAATTGCCGTTCAGATTCCTGACCGAGTCTTTGAGCAACCTGGTTGCCGCATTCCTGTGGCCGTTACCGTTGCTGCAATTCTCTCCGCCATGGGGTATTGCGATACTCGCCGCAATCTACCTTGTTTTCGCGAAATTCATTAAGAAACCACTGGAGCAGTGGCTCTTCCAAGACGAGGAATAATTGGGGACAGACCAGGTTTTTCGATTATTTAAGTCATTCAATTGGCCCGCTAAAGGATAGATAGCATCTCCGACTATATTTATTTTCCTTCTTTAAATTTAGCAGCTTCCTCAGATCCACCGGTTGCGTCACCCTCGCTATAAGAATGTGCTCCAGCTCCTGCAAGCTTTCCACCTTCTACGATCAGATATTCCTCTCGTATTGGTTTATC
>CAYLSX010000252.1:0-2616 GCA_964386685.1 uncultured Woeseiaceae bacterium
GTCAGATTGCGCCGCGCCTGCTCGAGCAGAGGCGGAATTGTTCGCAGTTCGCTGATGATCTTCGCCTCGTCATCGCCTGACAACGGGAATTCGTAGGTCCATAGATCAAGAATCGCATGGTGCGTCGGCCCTTCGTGTGCCGGGGTATCGCTTTCGAACGTCCAGACCGACTGATAGAAAGCTGGATCGCGGACCCAGGACTTCAATACTCGATGATTAAAGTCGAAGCCGTTCATCTCGGCTCGCAACAGGTGCCAGTCGACCTGGTGCTCGATCGGCCAGCCACTCGTCTCGATCGCATTCAGGCGCGACTGATAGTCCTTCAACTCGGCGTGCGCCGCCTCGAACCTCTCGGCCGTATAGTCCGGTGCGCCGTCTCGCAAAGGCGGAGTCTCGAACTCCCGCCAGTCTTCGAAAAGAGCGAGCAGGTCCTGGTACCCGTCAGCAGCGTTACTATCTTCGGCAGTACAGGAGGTCGCAGCCAGAACCAATAGGGCAAAGAGGCAATTGGCAAGGATTTTGGTATTCATGATCTCCCCCGATCGATTATTTCTTATGGTTTTGCGCCCCGGCACTTATCGATGACCTGCCGGTTCAGTTTTTTTGGATCGTTGATAGTATCGAAAAAGACCTTGAGATATTTCAAAATCGCCCTTTGTTTTTTCTCAGATAAGGCCGGCGGCGCGAGAACTGCCTCCATCTCATTCCGTTTAGCGTTAAACAGGGCTATCGTCACAGGTAGCTGTTCATTGTGACCGCAGCGGCCGCGGTACAGGCGCTGCTTGACGTTTCTGATGGGGAGGCCGATCGCGGGCAGCGCATATTCCGTGTTGATCAGTCCAGCCTGATCGAAGTCGTAGGGCAATACAATCCAGTTGTCTTCTGATTCGGGACGGCCGATGACTTTTCCGTTGTGGCAACAAGTCTCGGCACGCGGACCCTTTCTAATGGCCCAGTCCGTGTTGGCGATCATATATTGAAACAGTTCGTACTTATTGGTTTCCGCAACATGGAATTGTTTTGCTGAAATCGTTTTGGTTTCGATCTTATTCATTCCAAGACGTTTGGCGACTTCATCATCCGATTCGATGAAAAAATTGTGCACGACCTGGTCGCGGCGCTTCTCCTCGCTGTCCCGGTACGTCACATTGAGCATACGGA
This sequence comes from uncultured Woeseiaceae bacterium, assembly GCA_964386685.1. GTDB lineage: Bacteria > Pseudomonadota > Gammaproteobacteria > Steroidobacterales > Woeseiaceae > JACZWL01. The sequence continues at coordinate 1,162 of CAYLSX010000252.1, forward strand.
CCCGGAAAGAATTTTCGCTGAGCAGATTGTAGGCTTTGTAAATGCCGAATTCCTGCTGCAGATAGCGCCGGTATTTCGCGCCGTTGCGGCAGTGAGTGACGATCTTCAGTTTTCGCTGCCCCGCAAACAGTGTCGATCGCGTTTGCTCTTTGTTCAGCGTGATCGACAGCGGCGGGAAAGCACATTGTTCGAGGCGCGACTTCCCTCGAGTCGTAATCGTCAGACCGATGGTGACTTTGTTTCCGTCGGAATCGCTATAACTGAGCTGCCCATCAAGCACCGGCCTTTTCTTGGCGCTTCTCAGCAGCGTCCGCATCGGCACCTCCAGAACCAGATCGAGCATTTCGTCGTCGGCGCTAAAAAGCGCATAGTCGTCGGCAAGACATGTCGACGTGCCCACTGACGCAATGATTGCCAGGATTAATAAAACGCGTGCTCGCAGCATCGCACCAACCGGTCTGAAAAGTCGGTGTTCAGATTACCATTAATTGGTTTTTAGGCTGGGAAAAAGTCGATCGGTTTGGTTGTGGTAATGGCTTCGACGTCTCTCGCCTCGAATCGGAAAAGCTTGACGCGTTGCACAAGCTTGCGTTCCAGTTCGGAGTCTTCAAGCTCGCTTGAGACGATCTCGCAGAACGTTACCTCACCAGACGGCGCGATTGTCAGACGCAATACCAGTTTCCCTTCAAGCGTCGGGTCCATACGCAGGGCACGGTTGTAAAGCGCAAAGATCGCACCCTTGTTTTTGTCGAAGACGAGTTCGATTTCTTCACGGCTTCGAGATGCTCTGCCACTTATGCCAGTTCGACGTGCTCCGCCGGCATTCTGACCCAGACCAGCGACCGGACTTTCGATCTGCGTGGTTGATCGCCCACCGAGACCGGTGCCACCCGTATTGCGGCTCATGGTGGCGGTATTGATGCCGCCACTGGCGGTACCGACTTTCGATGTAATCATCGATCGTTCATTCCGCGCCGCCTCACCGACGGAAGACGTCAGAGGCCGATTGTCGACGACTTTTTTCAAAACGTCACTATCAGCAAGGTCGGCCAGGTCCTCAGCAAATGGCAACAATGCGGCCTGCGCTTTCTCGCGAGCGATTTTCTCGTAATCGATCGGCGGCGGCTCAGGTTCGGGCTCAGGCTCGGGCTCTTTCTCCACCACTTGTTCCGGTTCCGGCTTGTCGAGTGGATCGGGCTCCTGCGGCTCCGGCTCTTTCGGCTTCGGCGGCGGCGGCGGTGGCGGCTTTTCCTCGAGCAACAGTTTCGCGATACGAGGCGGTATTTCTACAATGTCATTGGGATCTGGCTCCATGGTCGGAATCCAGGGCCAGATAACACCGAGCGCGAGTATCGTGCCAAATACGATGCGGAGCAGGCGCCGGAATTTCCGTTCCTGGTTGGAGCTGTTCGTCCACGGTAGCTCGTACTCTCTGTAAAAAGGCAAGTCCAAACC
>CAYLSX010000253.1:0-2612 GCA_964386685.1 uncultured Woeseiaceae bacterium
GATTTGAATCGGCGAACACGATATTCGGGCTTTTGCCACCGAGTTCCAGGAAGGTGCGCTTCAGGTTGGACTCGCCGGAATACTGCATGAGTTGTTTGCCGACCTCCGTAGAGCCGGTGAACGTCAGGCCGTCAATGTCATCGTGTAAGGCGAGGTGCCGGCCGAGGCTGCCTCCCGGACCCGGCAAAACTTGTAGCACGCCGTCCGGCAAGCCCGCTTCGCTGGCCAAACCCGCGATGCGTAACGCCGACAATGGCGTGTTGGAAGCCGGCTTGAGAATGACGGAATTTCCCGTTGCCAATGACGGCGCTAGCTTCCAGGCAGTTGTGGAGAGCGGAAAATTCCACGGCACGATCGCTGCAACGACACCCAGCGGCAATCGTTGAATTAAAGCCAGACAGTCGGCCGGGGCGGGTGAAATCTGATCGTACACTTTGTCGATCGCCTCGCCGCTCCAGCGAATAGTGCGCACGGCAGCGGGCACATCGACACCCGTGGTGTCGGCGATTGGCTTGCCGACGTCGAGACACTCGAGCAACGCGATTTCATCGGCGTTGTCCTCGATCAATTCCGCCCAGCGCACCAGCACCATTTTGCGATCGGCCGGCGCCATTGACGTCCAGACTCCACTATCGAATGCGGCCCGTGCAACGGTAACGGCGCGGTCCGCATCTTCGACGCCACATTTAGCCACCTCGGTGAGCTTCTGGCCGTTCGCCGGACTCATCGTCGCCCGTGTCTCTCCTGCCAGCGCATCCTCGTATCGACCATTGACGAACGCACGGCCCTCGATCTCCAGGCCTGCCGCATCAGCACTCCAGTCTTGAATGGTTTTGTCCAGCATGAGTTAAAGACTCCGAATTTCTGTTTGATCAGATTAGTTCATTAACCGCACGATATGCCTGTTCGACCGCCGTTTCGAGCATCGCGCTGGCTCCGGCGTCGGAGTTTGCAATGGCAATGCGGCCAAATCGTTTGCGGCCGCGCACGTGCGGATATCGCTCGTCGTTTCTGTCCTCATAGGACGGATCCTCGAGCTCGTTGTAGCCGTCCGCGTAGCCGTGCGGCCAGCGATTCACGGTAATGGCTTCGATGTCCCGCGCCGGGTCGAAACCACCGCCTGACAGCATGCCGGCAAGCTGGCTTCGGATATTGCGTTCGATGGTCTCGAACGAAGTCGCCAGCAATTCATGACTCCCCAGGCGGCGCTGCGCGCGTGAACTCAGGCCCTCGTTGGGTCGGTGTGGAAAGCGTTCCATGTGAACGGCAATCGGCTCATCGGGCTCACTGGCGAACTGATAAGCACCGAGGCTGACGGGAAAATCGAGCATCGTGAGCACATGATAGCTTCCCGAAGATACAACGGCACCAATGCCCAGTTTCTTCCACGCCTGCCAATTGCCCAGAGCGACATTGGTGTAGAGGATGGGTGCTTTTACCTGCGACGCGAGTGCCTCGCGCTGCGACGCCGGTAACTCGGGGCACATGCTGGGAATCATTATGTTGTAGCAGGCAAGAATGCAGTGCCGCGCCCGCACCCGATACGCGCGGCCATCCCGCACATAGGAAACGCGAACGTGTTTTGCAGACTTCGGATCTCCTTCGTTCTCAACCCGGGTAACAGTGCTCCGCAGGCGCAATCGCACTGGTGAATTCGCAAGGTCGAGTTTGCTGTAGTCAAAACGTGCCGTAATCACGTCTTCCATGGTCGATCCGGGTGCGACTGCCGGAATCATTTCGCGCACCATTAGTCTGGCAACCGATGCGTTGCCGTCCGGAAAATGGTGAATGTACGCTTCCCCCTCACCGTAGTCCGGCAGGCCAGTGGCTTTACGGCCTGGCAGCCCTGAATAGTAGATTGCCTCGCCGGCCGTTGTCGCCTCGATGCCGACACCTGAATCGGAGGTGAGGTCCTGAAGTACTGCAAACACTTCCGCTTCGCGAATGTCGAGGTGCTGGCTCAGGAAATTGCGATAACTGATGGAATACAGGTATTGCCATTTTTCGTCTGCTGGAATTTCAGACATGCGATCCTGCTCAGTCGTCAACAAACGCAAAAACTCACGGCGAGCTGCGTCGGACATCGGCATTTGTTCAACCGCCTCTGCCGCCGAAAGCTCGGACGGCGATAACGGCAGGTAGCTTCCCAGTGCTCCAAAGTCATAGCGAAGCAGCTTGTCCGAACCCCAATCATCGGCGTTGAAGTAGATTGCGGCACCGAGGCCATTGCGTCTGTAAAATTCCCGATCGTAGGCAGACTCAAATCGATCGATATCGACCCCAAGGTCGCGAAGCAAGGTCTTCACCACATCGCTGTATCCCGAGGGCGCTTCAAGTGACTGACTGCCGCCGTAGCCGAGCAAGGTACGGCCGCCGACATCGAATTCGTTACGCTTTGCATGACCACCGAAGTCATCGTGATTGTCGAGAATAAGGACGCGCGCGCCTGGATTGGCTTTGCGATAAAAGCGGGCGGACGCGAGGCCGCTGATTCCTCCTCCCACGACGACGAGGTCATAGTCGCCTGAATCGGGCTCTTCGATCGGACCCCAGTCCACCCTGCCCTCGCGTGAAAGTTGATGGGCAACTTCGAAAGAGCCGACGTGGCTGCC
>CAYLSX010000254.1:0-2602 GCA_964386685.1 uncultured Woeseiaceae bacterium
AGTCACGTCCATAGAGACCTTTTGGCCCTCGTGCAAGGTTTTACGACCGTCAGCGTTGATAGCGCTGTAGTGAACAAAAACATCTTTACCGCCTTCACGTTCAATGAATCCAAATCCCTTCTCATCGTTGAACCACTTAACGGTGCCTTCCACTTGCTCTGACATATTTCTCTTACTCTTTGCGTGCCAAATATCTTGGCGTTTTGGATACCGGCACAAGGCCGGCGGTTAACTCTCAAGTCCTGACAAATAAAAAAATCAGCGCAGTGCGCTGAAGCTTTGCAGCAGGATTTCGATGGCCGTATGTTACGCCAGCGACGGGGTAGGTCAAAATTTTCGCCTCGTCGAATTTAACTATCTTGTTCTGAAATGTGTTGAATCGATTGAATCTCCCTTGTTTTCAAGGGTTCTGTACACAGGTCGTCAACTTTCCCCGCCCTGCAAGTAGGTCAGCCAGGGCGCAAAATAGCGCGATTCCCATCCGCCAGAAACACCCTGAAAGTCGTTCTCGGGCACGTCCAGATGCACGAGATCGATACGTCCGTCGTCGTCCTCGGGCGAGAAAGAAATAATGAGCGTTGAATCCGGATCGTCGTCGGCGAAATTGACGGACCGCCATGACTGCACGATCAACATTGGTTTCACGACCTGCAACGTTGTGCCCTTCAACAGCCCGCCGAAGGCCTCAAACGGTGAGCCGGCCTCTTCGCTGATTTTCACGGGCGCGCCGGTAAATGCCGCATGCGTTTCGGCATCCATATACATGTCGTAGAGTTCTGCCGGAGGCGCCGGCAAAACGACCGTCTTGTAAATTGTGTTGCGCATCCCGCCTCCCCCAAACGCGGCCATCTGTCGATCTATGTATAGCTCATTGGCAGCGCTTTTTCTTGAGCTGTCTCCGTCATTTAAATGTGTATATGTAAATAATTGATTATATTAATGTTTTTTCTTCTCCTGGCGTGGCCTGGATCGAAAACCGATCGCCATCCCGCCCAGGCTGCTGTCAATCTTTCTGCTCAGCGAAGTATCGATCGAACGCACTGTGTCGAGTCTCCGCGGAGATGTCGATGATTTCCGCTGCGACATTCATCATTTCCATTTCATCGACATCCCGGATACCGTCTGCGGCGATAACTTTCAGGAGCATGATCGCGATATCTTCTTTCTCCGTTGGAGAGAGCACGTTGCTGAGTTCTTTTAACAAGCCCACCAGATCCGGGTTGTCTGCAAGATCACCCATCGCCCGGTTGAGCAACGCAAGTGATTCGCCACTTTCCAAATGAAAATGCTCACTGACGAGTTGCAACATCTTCTTGACCTCGTCTTCGGAAATATTGCCGTTGCCTTTGGCGACAAATACCAGAAGTGCCGCGACGAGAAATTGTGAGTCATAGGTTTCCGGCCCACTAGTGGTCTCAATGACGAGTGTTGAGCCCTCAAACCGGGGTTCTACAGGATCTTCAATCAACGTGATTCTCCAAATTTCGTCCCTGTCGACACTATCTGACCGGGTACATTTTTTTCATCAATTTCACGGAACCGTCGATCAGTGCTTTCAACTTTTTCTGATCGACGTCATCCAGCGTCTTTACGTAAAGGCAGGATTTTCCGGTCTTGTAGTTGCCAAGCTGCCCCATGAGCTTATCGAATTTCGAAAACCCCGGCATGATGTAAATCGACAGGTTTTTACTGCGAGGCGAATAGCCGACGATCGGCCAGCTGCCTTCGCGGCCGCTGGCGTATTTGTAGTCGTAGGACCCGAAGCCAACGATACTCGTGCCCCACATCCTGGCCCTTTTTCCGGTTGCCTCGCGCATCATTTTTGCCACAACCCGGCATTCCGAGCGCATCTTCTTGTCCTCAACCGTACTGAGGAAATCCGATACGCTTTGGCTGGTCGGTTGGGTCTTGAGCGCTGCCATCGCTCTCTCAGTCTCTAGCGGGTGCCGAACAGCCGATCGCCGGCGTCACCCAGCCCCGGAATAATGTATTTTCGCTCATCCAGGCGCTCATCGACGCTCGCCGTATATATCTTCACGTCGGGATGGTCGCTCTCGACTGCCGCAAGTCCCTCGGGACATGTGACGATACACACCACGACGATCGTCGCGGCCCCCTGTTCCTTCAGGAAATCGATCGTCGCCGAGGTAGACCCGCCCGTTGCGAGCATCGGGTCAATTACGATGCAGGTTGCGCCGTCGGTTTCCGTCGGCAGCTTGTGGTAGTAGGACACGGCCTTTTTCGTCTCCGCATCCCGGTACATGCCTACAAAACCGACTCTCGCCGTGGGAACGAGTCCTAGTATTCCCTCCAGCATGCCAACGCCGGCGCGCAATATTGGAATTACCACGAGTTCGTTCGCGATTTTGTGCCCTGCCGCCTCGGCCAGTGGAGTCTGCACGGTAACCTGCTTGACCTCGATCTCTTTTAACGCCTCGTAACACAGAAACATCGTGATTTCGGTCGCAAGCTCGCGAAACTTCTTGTAACCAGTGTCCTCATCGCGAATCAAAGCCAGTTTATGCTGAACGCACGGGTGATTTACTTGTTCATGCATCGAGTCTCGTCCCCTTCAATGAGCTGATGTCTGGCGCACAGGATG
>CAYLSX010000255.1:0-2586 GCA_964386685.1 uncultured Woeseiaceae bacterium
CGTTGGTTGATCATGGGCGTCCTTAGTTTCTCGGGCGGCATTATCTTCATGCTGCCGTTCCTGCAGGAGCCTTTTTATAAACCGCTGGCACAGGCGCTAGCTCTCAACAATACCGAGGTCGGATCGTTGATGAGCATCTTTGGCGTCACCTCAATGATTTCATACTTCCCAGGCGGCTGGCTGGCCGATCGCGTATCGCCGAGAAAGCTCATCACGCTGTCCCTGGTATCGACCGGCATTGCAGGCCTGTACTTCTCGACATTTCCGTCCTACCAGATCAGCCTTGCGATCCATGCGTTTTGGGGTGTCAGCGTTACGTTTCTCTTCTGGGGTGCAATGATTCGCATAACGCGTAACTGGGCGCCCCCGGAACAACAGGGTCAGGCATTCGGCATACTCGAGGGTGGCCGCGGACTCGGAGAGGTGATACCGGCCACGGTATTTCTGGGCGTGTTTGCCGTACTCGGCAGTAACGACGCCGCTTTGTCGATGGTGGTTATGCAATACTCGGTGGTATTTCTGTTATTCGCCATCGTCAGCTGGTTCGTATTGGAGGATAGCGTCGGCCGCGATCCTGAGGCGGACCAAAATCAGAAAGTAGGTGTCGCCGAGGTCATCGCTGTTCTGAAGATGCCAGTGGTCTGGCTCATCGCAATCGTCATTCTTACGGGGTATTGCGCCTATTGGGGCCTGTTTCGGTACACACCGCTCGCGACCGATATCTTTGCGCTCAGCGTGACAATCGGAGCAATGATTGCGATCGGAAAAATGTGGTTCAAGGTGCTCGCGCCGCTGGTCTCCGGATTTATCGGTGACAGGTTTGGTATCTCGAAGTCAGTAGCGTGGCTTTTTGTCGTTCTGATCGCGAATTTCGTCTTCATCGCCTACCTGCCAGGCAAGAGTGGATTTGTACCCGTCATGTTTGGTTCATTAGCAGTAGGATCGATCGCCGTATATGGCATGCGCGGCATTTACTTTGCTTTGCTGGAAGAAGGCAGAGTGCCGCTCGGCGTAACCGCCACGGCGGCAGGCGTTATATCGGCGATCGCCTTCACGCCGGACATCTTTATGCCGTTGCTCGGCGGCGTGCTCATCGATAACTACCCTGGCGCTGCTGGATATCGCTATTTCTTTCTGGCGACCGCGGCAATCTGCGCTGTGGGACTCATTGCCAGCCTCGTCATCTATTTGAAGATTGTTAAAAACCAATCCGGAGAATCAAACGCATGAAACTTCGATCACTCGCATTTGTATGCCTTGTCTTGTCCTTCACAGCCCATGCTCAGGATTCCACGCACGATCTCGACGACGCGTTCGCCAGCATCGAGCCCAAAGTCATCGAGTGGCGTCGTGATATTCACCAGAATCCCGAACTCGGCAACCGTGAGTTTCGAACCGCAGCCAAAGTGGCAGATCACCTCAAGGCGCTCGGCCTGGACGATGTGCGGACCGGTGTCGCGCATACCGGCGTCATTGGCACGCTGAAAGGGGCAAAGCAGGGCCCGACGATTGCGTTACGGGCCGACATGGATGCCTTGCCGGTCGAGGAAATGACGGGGCTATCGTTCGCATCGGTTGCCAAGACCCAATACAACGGCAAGGAAGTCAGTGTGATGCACGCTTGCGGCCACGACACGCACGTCGCGATCCTGATGGGCGCTGCCGAGGTGCTGGCCAATAACCGCGACAAGCTCTCGGGCACCGTGAAATTCTTCTTTCAGCCAGCCGAGGAAGGCCCGCCCGAAGGCGAGGAAGGCGGCGCAAAACTGATGATCAAGGAAGGCGTTCTGGACGGCGATGATGCGCCCGAAGCCATATTCGGCATGCACGCCTGGCCGGCCCGTGCCGGCACGATCAATTATCGCTCCGGAAGCTTTCTGGCCGCGGCCGACACCGTGTACATCACCGTCAATGGTCGCCAGGCACATGGCTCATCCCCGTGGCGCGGTGTAGATCCGATATTCATTGCCGGACAGATCATGGTGGCGATTCAGGCGATACCCAGCCGGCAGCTCGACATCACCAAGGGGCCTGCAGTCATTACCATCGGCAGCATTCACGGCGGTGTGCGGCATAACATCATCCCTGACAAGGTCGAAATGACCGGCACTATCCGCACATTCGATGCCGGCGAACGGGAGAGCCTGCTCGCAAAACTGCGCAGCACGGTGGCACATATCGCCGAGGCAGGCGGTGCGACAGCTTCGGTCACCATCAAGCCTTACGGACCGGTTACCTCGAATGATCCGGCCTTGTTGCAGAAAATGTTGCCGACGATTATTGCTGCCGCCGGCGCAGAGAACGTCAGCGAGCATCCGCTGATCACCGGTGCAGAGGATTTCGCACAATTCCAGGCGCGAATTCCGGGTCTTTACCTGATGCTCGGCGTCAGGCCGGACAGATACACCGCCAGCGACGCACCCTCCAATCACTCGCCGCTGTTCGACTCCAATGAAGAGGCGCTGATCGTGGGGGTTCGAACCATGGTCGGGCTGGCACTCGATTACGCGAGCACCGTTTCGCGCTAAGTCGCATAAATCGGACCTGCGTCACTCATAGGTCGATGCGATCGACCTATACTCCAAA
>CAYLSX010000256.1:0-2574 GCA_964386685.1 uncultured Woeseiaceae bacterium
GGCACCTGCAGGTATGCCCTTTCACCGAACAGGATGAGGCCGATACGATCTCCCTTGCGTCGTTCGATGAAGTCGCTTGCGACGGCTTTGGTCGCGGTCAAGCGGTCGACGCGACGATTGCCGAGTTCGAAGTCTTTCGCGTCCATGCTTCCCGAAAGATCAACGGCTAACATCAGGTTGCGACCGGATACCGGCACATCGATCTCGTCGCCGACGCGCTCAGGCCTGGCCGCGGCGAGCACCAGCAAAGTCCAGGCAATGATGGCGACCCACACGCGCCAGTTCATGAGTTGTTCCGACCGGGCGCGGTCTGTCAGTACGGCAAACCCTTTGAAGCTCGGAACCTTGAGACCGGCTTCCTGTGATTCCGTCACGGGCGACAAGATCGCCCTGACCAGCAATGGCAGCGGCAGAGCAAGCAGCATCCAGGGCCAGGCGAGCGACCACATCAGACTGGCTCCGGTAGCGGCGTTTTCAGTCGTTGCTGAACCACCTCGATCAGTCCGTCGATATCGACGCTGGCTAAGTCCGCATCGGATTTTTGATAAGGCAGGCTCTCGATGTTGCGTCCCGGGCCCTCGGAAAACGCCCTGTCACTCAGGCCCCGGTCCAGCCATTCCAGCCAGCTCGTCCCGGTAAGTCCCGCAACCTCGTCACGTGGCGCATAAGCAAGCATTGCACGACGCAAGAGCTCGGAGAGTTGAAGACTCAGAGAGACTGCATCTCCTTTCCATGCATACTCGGCCCTGAGATAGCGTAGCTGAGACAGCGCTCTTCGTCTGGCGGCATTGTGCTGATATTTTTTGAATGCCCGCCACAACAAGTAGACAAGACCACATCCCGCCAGAGCAATCAGGAACCACCAGCCGGGCGCAAGCGGCCACCAGCCCGTCATCTCCGGCAGGTGCAAATCGCGTAGTGGTATCTCTTCGGGGTTCATTATCTCGACCTTTTTCCGAGTGCGTTTTGCAGGCTCTCCACCGGATCATCTTCAGTCGACAATGTCAGCAAATGGATGCCGTAACGCTGACAGAATTTCTCCAGATTGTGTTTGCGTTCTTCGAACGCTTGTTCGTAGTCCTTGCGCGCGTTGCGGGCGTAAGTGTCGATCGCCAGTTCTGAGTCATGACTTACGAGTCGGTAGCGGCCTGGCGGCGGCAGGTCATGTTCCAGCGGGTCACTGACGAAAATCGCCAGCACCTCGTTGTGTCTTGCAACGCCGGACAAATACGCCTGCGCAGCACGGGACAGTCCGACGAAGTCGCTGATCACGACGACCAGGCTACCCGGTCTCGCCACACGCCGAAGCGCAGCCATCGCCTGTGTTAAAGGCGGCTCGTCATCCGCGGGGTCAGCCGCTTCGTTGTCGTGCCAATCGGGGTGGTTGACGAGTTCATGCACATAGCGCAAGGCAGACTGTCGACCGAGCTTGGGTTTTAACTCGCGGTGGGTCGAGTCGCCGAATATGAGCCCACCAAGGCGGTCTCCGCGATGATGCGCCGCCCACGAAATGAGCGCTGCGGCGCGGCTTGCAACGACCGACTTGAACGATCCTTGCGTCGCAAAGTGCATATTGCTTCTTAAATCGACCACGACGAGTACCGGTCGTTCGCGCTCCTCGCGAAACAGTTTTGTATAAGCCTCGGTACTGCGGGCCGTTACCCGCCAGTCGATGTTGCGCGGGTCGTCGCCCGGCTGATACGGCCGCGACTCGTTGAACTCCATGCCGCGACCACGGAAGTGCGAGACATAGGCGCCTGCCTGCAGGGAGGTGACACGCAACACATCGAGTGCGATGACGCGAGCCGGTCCGCTCAGCCGAATCAATCCGGCCTGGCTGATACTGACAGGCGATGCATCCGCGGGTAATTTGTCGTGGCGCATTTCCGCTACCTGCTAGGGCACGCCGACGCCGTCCAGCAAGCGCTCAATGATCGAATCCGGCGTGACACCGTCCGCCTCGGCTTCAAAACTCAAGACCAGCCGGTGTCTCAGCACGTCTGGCGCAACCGCCTGGATGTCTTCCGGACCGACATAGTCTCTGCCCTGCAACCAGGCACGTGCGCGCGCGCAGCGATCGATGCCCATGCAGGCCCTCGGGCTCGCACCATACTGGACCTGGCCCTCGAGAGAATCGTGCACGACTCCCGGATTCCGCGTGGATACCACGATATTGACGATGTATTGCTCGAGCTCATCGGCAAGGTGCAGGCCGAGTATCGCCTGGCGCGCGTCCATGACCGCGGTCTCGGGCAAAAGCTCTGGCGGTGCGAACGCGTCGCGCTCGCCGGCCTTAGCCTCATCGCGATTCAGAATGAGGATGCGGCGCTCGTCTTCGATGGACGGATAACCGACAACGACATGCAGGAGAAAACGGTCGAGCTGCGCTTCGGGCAGCGGATAGGTGCCCTCCTGCTCAATCGGGTTCTGCGTCGCCATCACCATGAACAGGTCCGGCAGCGTATAGCTGTGCTCACCGACCGTGATTTGCCTTTCTTCCATCGATTCCAGCAGCGCGGACTGCACTTTCGCCGGCGCGCGATTGATTTCATCGGCAAGAATGAGGTTGTGAAA
>CAYLSX010000257.1:0-2526 GCA_964386685.1 uncultured Woeseiaceae bacterium
CTGCGTCTTGGCAACACGTATGACTCCGGATGATTATTGAGCGTGTCTGAATCAAACAACCTGCGCAGCCTTGCCGAGCGAATACGTGGCCGACGTACCATTGCGCTCTTCCTGCAGACGCCGGTTGACCGACAGATAATTCTGGATGGCATTGAAGCCGCGCGCTGGGCACCAAACCACCACCTGACAGAGCCCTGGCACTTCTATCTGCTCGGTGAAAAGGCGATGAAAGCGAACGTTGAGCTCATTCGACAGATAACAGCCGAGAACGACGATGCAGCCAAGGGCGACTTCAAGGCAAAAGCTGCGGAAGCAATTCCAGGGTGGCTTGTTCTCACCTGCAAAAAAAGTGACGATGAGATTTTGCAACGGGAAGACTATGCAAGTTGCTGCTGCGCTATGCAGAACCTGATGCTATATCTGTCGGAGGCGGGCGTGGGCTCGAAATGGGCCACAAGCGCGCTCGCCGAGGACAAGCGATTTTACGATTTGTTGGGTATTGATCAGGAACAGGAGTCGGTCGTTGGGATTCTCCGCTATGGTTTTCCCAAGATCACACCAACACAGTCGAGAAAGGAAGTCAGCGACATCATCACCGAGCTCGACTAGAATTCCTAATTGACCTGCAATTCGGGCGCCCACATGTGGCGCTCAATGATCTGGCCTAACAACTTCCTGTGATGCATCGGATGCATCACCGAGCACGAGATGGCGAAACAGAAATGTAATTGCCGTCGCGACGCCAAATATCCCCATAAAAATCGTCACATTTCGAATGGTTCCATCGTACATCGCACTACTCACCAGTGACCCGGTGGCCATCGAAAGAGTTTGCATCGAGCCGACAATAGACGCCGCGGCACCTGCAATTTGAGGCACAGGATCCAGGGCCAACGCGGTTCCGTTCGGCAGCAGGAAACCAGTGCCAAGCATGAACAGGCAGGCACTGCCCCAGAACCACCAGAAGTTCGCCTGTCCCATCCAGGCCATCACCAACATCTGCACCGCTGCGATGCCAACGACTATCGAACCGATACCGAGCATGCGCATCATGCCGTGCTCGACAACCAGGTGCCGACTGATCGTTGAACCGACGAGGACCGACAGGCCCAAGAGGGCAAATATGAGTCCGAAATACTGAACAGGAAACTCGTATATTTCCAAAACGATTGCGGACGACGACGTTATGATTGTAATGAATCCAGCGGCCGGCATGATCACAAGTAACACGCCGAGGCGGCTCTTGCGATGGGAGAAAAATTCGCTGAAGCTCATGTGCAACTGACGCAACGGATGTTCGCGGCGCACGGGTACGTGAGTCTCTTGTAATGCCCTGTTGACGCCGAGAAGCAGCAAAACGCCGAAAACGACAACGGCAATAAACGGCGCCCGCCAACCCCAGTTGAAAACCAGAAAAGCCCCGACAATCGGTGCCAGCATGGGTGCCGCAGTAAAGATCATCACCATTACTGACATTAGCCGCGCGGCCTGCACGCCGCTCGAGATATCACGGACTATCGCTCTGGAGATGACGACCCCAACTGATCCACCGAGCCCCTGGACGAATCGCGCCAGAAGCATGAGTTCGATACTGTCGGTAACAAAACAGACGACGCCGGCGGCCGTGAAGATGACGATGCCGGTATATAAAACGGGCATCCTGCCAATGCGGTCTGAAATCAGCCCAGCGGGAATCTGGCCTGTCGCGATGCCAGCCATGAACAATCCGACGACCTTCTGGCCCGTTGACATGTTGGTCGCGAGGCTCCGAACCATCTCCGGAAATGCTGGCAGGCTCATGTCGATCGTTACTGCGGCAATGCCGGTCAGGCAGCCGAGCACCAGTACGAATCTACGCTTGTCCGCGAGGCCGGTATTCATCCAGAATGGTCACAAGGAGCTGAGCAAAAAGAGTGCGCAGCATAGCAAGAAGCAAATAAGATGACTTCATGGTTGAAAATTGCGCGGCGAAGAGACGTGGTGTCACGAGGTCTGCGGGTCGGCGCAATCGTTGGCACGATTCTCATCGCGATCAATCAAGGCGATTTGTTGCTGGCCGGCGACCTGCCCCTGGATACGCTGTGGAAAATCCCATTGACCTATTGCGTCCCATACTGCGTTTCGACATACGTCAGTGTCTCGACGATCAGATCGACATCCGATAAAACCATGCCCCGGCTTTGAACGTCCGTTATGCACTCGAAAGCGGGAACTGGACTAGAATGGTGCTACGGATGCGCTGATGACCCAAAGCGGACGTTTGCAATCATCCACTGAATAACGTCAATAATAATTCGTGCAATTCCTTGCTGCACCAGCTATATGAGAACGCTGCGCCACAGGAGGCCACAATGTTTGAGTATATTCGCATCCTAAGAATCCCCGTATTCCTGTTAGTCCTTATTGCGTCAGTTCCACTGGCCCTGGCAGCTCCAGATAGTGATAACAAGCCAAACATCGTGCTGGTCGTTATGGATAATTTTGGTTACGGCGAGATTGGCGTTTATGGTGGCGGCGTCTTGCGCG
>CAYLSX010000258.1:0-2510 GCA_964386685.1 uncultured Woeseiaceae bacterium
GCATCGGCCCTCCAGTGGTTGCCGCCGGAGCTCACGGCTGGTGGCAAACACCCATATATGTTTACGCAGTCGCAGGCGATTCACGCGCGTAGTTGGATACCGCTGCAGGATACGCCGGCCGTTCGTATCACTTACAGCGCGGTCATTCACACGCCGCGCGAATTACTCGCGGTGATGAGTGCCGACAACGACCCGTTGACGCCACGCACCGGCGAGTACCATTTCGACATGCCACAGCCTATTCCGTCCTACCTGGTGGCACTGGCGGTCGGCAACATGTTCTTCGTACCACTTGGTGAGCAGACCGGCGTGTATACGGAGCCGGAAGTACTTGACGCTGCCGCATTCGAGTTTTCCGGCACGCAAGACATGTTGGATATTGCATCCGAACTCTTCGGCGACTATCAATGGGGGCGTTATGACTTGTTGGTTCTGCCGCCCAGCTTTCCTTATGGCGGCATGGAAAACCCCCGTTTGTCGTTTATAACGCCCAGCCTGTTGGCAGGTGACCATAGTTTGGTATCTGTCATTGCTCATGAACTCGCACACTCCTGGTCCGGTAATCTGGTCACAAACGCGACCTGGCGGGACCAGTGGCTGAACGAAGGCACAACCAGCTATCTGGAATCGAGGCTCATGGAGGTGTTGTACAGCAAGGATCGAGTCGACGAGGAAAGGGTCCTGGGTTATGAAGAACTGATGTTGAACATCGAGACTATCGATCCTGTGTGGCAAGCGCTCGCGCCTCAGTTGGACAGCGGTGATCCGGACTCCTTCCAGGGCACGATTCATTACCACAAAGGACAGCTGCTCCTTGAGTACCTCGAGCATGCATTCGGGCGGGAGTCATTCGACAAATTTATCGGCGCGTATTTCGAGGATTTTGCGTTCGCAACGATAACGAGCGAGAAATTTCTCGATTACCTCGATGAAAATCTCTTGCAGGTCCATCAGGGCAAGGTGAGTCGCAGCCAGGTCGAAACATGGCTTTACGAGCCTGGTCTTCCGAGCGATGCTCCCGTGCCGACGTCAGCGACGCTCGAACAGGCCGCCACCATGGCTCTTGCCTGGTCGCAAGGAGAGCTCGGTTTGAACGAGATTCCGACCGATAGTTGGAGCCCACAGGCCATGAGGCACTTCATCAACAGCCTGCCGGCCGAATTGTCAGACGACGAACTCGGCCAGTTGGACCAGGCGCTCGGGCTCAGCGTTGCCGGCAACGCCGAGATCGGCAGAACCTGGTTTATTCAAGTTGCGAAGCGGCAGTATCGGGCTGCCTACGAAAACCTGGAAAAACACCTGAATCGCTACGGCAGAACCAGACTCGTTGCACCTGTGTATCGTGCATTGGCCGAGAATGGATCTGATCTGGAACTCGCCCGCGAAATGTTTGCCCGGGCGCGAGGGAAATATCACCCACTTACGATAGCCAGCATTTCGAGAGTGTTGCAGCCCGCGAGCGATTAGTACTTCGCGCAACTGCTATTCCGTTAAATTTTCTTCCTGATCTGGCCAGGAATCGTGCTGGGGCAAATTGTCCGTGATCTCGAACCAGGGGGCTTTTGAACCCACGAACTGATGAAAGCCCGGCGGGCACTTCACATCATCGTCAGCCGCGCCCAACGCAAGGTAAAGCATGTCAGCTTCCGGCTTGTAGTCGACGAGAATCCTTGATCCACAACTGTCGCAGAAAATACTGTCTGCTTTTTCCGAAAAAGCATAGCGCTTCAGATTTTCCTCTCCCGATATGTAAGTAAGTTCGTCGCGTGAAATACCACCCCAGGTGACGAATGCAGCACCATGAAGCCGCCTGCAAATTGAACAATGACAGTGGCAATAGTCGACCAGGTCACCATCCACCTTGTACTTCACCACTCCGCACACGCAACCGCCTGTAATCATGTCGCCCTCCCCGCACTCAAGTAATTTGCCGAATCCATGGCATTATGAAGGCGATTGGCATTGAATTGGAATCGCATGCTGAGAAAAAGCACATTTTTTGATTTCCTGAATCGCCGCGACGAAACGGATTTTGAGAGTTTCGTGGCCGAATCGATCGAGGACGAGCACTACATCAACTGGAACCAGTTTGTATTGCCGCACGACTACGGAGATGCGGAGCTTGAGTACCACGCGATTCGCAATAGCTGCGCGATATTCGATGTCTCACCGATTCGCAAGATTCGCGTTCGTGGCGCCGGCGCCGGTGTGTTTTTCGATCGCTTATTGACGCGACCGGTCAGCGATCTGCCGGCAATGCGGGCAACGTACACGGTGTTCTGTAACGAAGATGGCACACTGAAGGACGATGCCATCCTCTATAAGTACACCGATGATGATTACCTGTTGATGCCATCGGACATTGATCACTCACCGTACTTTGAATCTGTGTGTCACAAACTCAAACTCGGCGATGTCACATTTATGGAATGTACAGATTCCTGGGCTGGCCTTGCGATTCAGGGCCCCCGATCTGCATCAGTGTTGCAGAACATGGGCTTCGACGAGAT
>CAYLSX010000259.1:0-2458 GCA_964386685.1 uncultured Woeseiaceae bacterium
CGGCAATCTGCCCGAGGAATTCTCGGGAGCCGGCAATGACATCGTCCTGCTCGGCGATGAGCTCGGTAACGAGTATGCGAAAAAAAGGGGCCTGCAGATCCTCAAAAAGTTTCGCAAGACGTCGGGTTTTCCACCGGTCGTGTATTTCAGCACAAGCGACGGGGGAGAAGAGAAGGCGGAAGCCAGGAGACTGGGTGCTGATGGTTTTTTCGCGCGCAACAGGATCAATCACGACGCCCTGATCATCGCGCTCGGTCGTATCCTGGTGGACCAACGCCGTATTTCATCGACCGACTCGCTTTTTGTCGGAGACCTCGCCGCTGGCATGCATCCCCTGGTAAAGGGATATCGCTTCATCGAGAAGCTGGCCGTCAGCGAGCACTCTGCAGTCTATCTGGCCGAGAAGGAATCAGAGGGCACCAACGTCATTCTGAAAGTCCTGCGCCAGGTACCTGATTTGTCCGATGGCATCGGCGCATTCGATCGCTTCCTTCAGGAGTACGAGCTAATCGCCGAACTCGAACACCCGAACATCGTGAAGATTTATGATCTCGGCGTGGGCGATGATCATGCCCATATCGCCATGGAATACCTGGCCGGAGGCGACCTGAAACAAAAAATCCAGATCGGCATCAGCGAGAAGGATGCCGTGAACTACATCCAGCAGATCGCAGGAGCGCTCGCAAACGTACACAAAGTCGGCGTTCTGCACCGTGATCTAAAACCCGGCAATATCATGCTGCGCGAGGACGGCAGCATTGCGTTAATCGATTTCGGCCTCGCAAAGCGCATGCGCCTGAAACTCGAGATGACAGATCACGGCGAGATATTCGGTACGCCTTACTACATGAGCCCGGAGCAGGGACACGCGAACGAGGTCGATGCGCGTAGCGACATCTATAGCGTTGGCGTCATCTTTTACGAGATGCTGACCGGAGAAAAGCCTTATCTTGCAGACAACGCCATGGGCATCATCTACAAACACAGCAATGCGCCGATTCCCCTGTTGCCGCCACGACTGGCACAGTATCAGGCCATCATAAACCTGTTGCTTGCCAAGAAACCCGACGACAGGATGCAATCGGCCGACGAGATCAGCGAGTGGCTGTAACACACGAGGTCCCCGACTCGATCGCGGCGTTTTTCGATACGCCGACGCCACCGGAATGGCTGGACGAAGCATCCAGGCGCGTACCCGAGCTGCTGCTCGATCATGCCAACTGTGAACTCAAAGCTGCATCGACTGCGCTGGGAATCATCTATCGATACTCCGACCGAACGGCGTTGTCACATCGCATGTCACGATTGGCACGCGAGGAACTCCGCCATTTCGAACAGGCCAGGAAAATCATGGATGCGATGGAAATACCCTTCAAGCGCCTGTCGGCCTCGCGATACGCAGGGCAATTGCGGCAAGCCGTGAGGCGGGAGGAGCCGTACCATCTTCTGGACATGCTGCTGGTGGGTGCATTGATCGAAGCGAGGTCTTGCGAGCGATTCGCGGCGTTGATTCCACGCTTGCCAGAAGAATTGAGCAAGTTCTATACAGGACTGCTTGCATCCGAGGCCCGGCACTTCGAGCACTATCTCGAGTTTGCTAAGAATGAAGTCGACGTCAGCGAGGCTGACTTCAACAACCGACTCGAAGAGCTAAAGGCTCTCGAAGCGAAACTGATCTCGGAGCCCGACGATCAGTTTCGCTTTCACAGTGGCGTCCCGGTCTGACCAAAAATTCCTGGTCAGTCGTATACGACTCGTGACGCTTTCTTCAAAACGATTGGCACCACCGGAACATCTTCCCTGAACTTACCGCCCGGCCCGGTCTGAACGCCTGCAATCTTGCTCAGAACTTCCGTGCCCTCGATGACGTAGCCGAATACGGCATAACCCCAGCCATCCGGGCTGGGATCCAGTCGCGTATTGTCGGCCACGTTGATAAAGAATTGGGCGCTCGCGGAATGGGGGTCGGATAAACGGGCCATCGCAATCGTGCCATACGCATTACTCATGCCATTACCCGACTCGTTGACGATTACGCTCTTGGGCTCTTTGTCTTTATAGCTGGGCGTAAACCCACCCCCCTGAATCATGAAGTCGGGTATCACGCGATGAAATATCGTGCCGTCATAGTGGCCACTATCGACCAGGGATAGGAAATTCCGAACCGTTACCGGCGCTCGCTTGCCCTCCAGTTCGAGAACGATCGTTCCCTCCGTCGTCTCGAGTTTGACATGCGGATGAGCAGGTATCTGGTCTTCGGCATAGGCAACAGCCCAAACGCATAGAATCAGCAGAATCAAGGTCGTATTTTTCATCGGGTTCCCATGTAAGTGACTATCGATTCCCGTATTAAAGCAAAATTGACTGAATTCGGGGGCAAACGTATCATCGTGCCCCGTCAGGGCAGGGCAAGTCCCCAACTGGCTGGGAATGGATCTGGCGACGGGGCATGGCGCAG
>CAYLSX010000260.1:0-2455 GCA_964386685.1 uncultured Woeseiaceae bacterium
AATACCGGCCTGTCACGCCGGGGGTCGCGGGTTCGAGTCCCGTCCACTCCGCCAATAAAACGAACACGGGCCCCCTTGTGGGGCCCGTTTTTCGTTTTGATGATGGAGAGACGAGGAATACGAACAGGCGACAAATCCGCTGGGAGCGGATTTGGACGCTGGAGCATAGCGACAGCGCCCGCAGGGCGAGGGCCAGGGATGGCCCGAGTCAACCCGAGTTCCAGATGCATTACTTGGCTTGGCCTTAACCCACACCTCCAGTATCATCCCCCGCCTGCAATCAACCCCAGGCCAGGGCTAAGAGAACACCATGCTGCAAGACATTCGAGATAAATTACTGGGCAAGTTCGCGATTGGTTTGATCGGACTCATTGCCGTGTCGTTCGTATTTTGGGGAGCCAGTACGCCGTTTATTGGCGCTCCGTATGCCGCCAAAATCGAGGGCGTTGAAATTTCCTTGAGCCAGCTCGAGGAGGCGTATCGGCGCCAGCTCAGTCAATACAGCGAACAATTTGGTGAGCTTCCGGAGAGCTTCCGTCTGCCATTACGAGAACGCGTTCTCGAAGGTCTGATTCGAGACACTGTGGTTGATGTGCACGTGGCCGAAGAAGGTCTCCGAATCAGTCCCAAGCAAATCGATAATGCAATTCGTCGCACGCCTGATTTTCATGTTGAGGGCATTTTCTCCCTCGAGCTCTACGAGAGTTTGTTGGCTAACGCCGGACTTACATCGCCGCAATTTAAGGCAAGGCAGCAACGAGCCATGCGGCAGGATCAGTTGCAACGTTCTATTGCCGCAACGGCATTCGTGACACCCGTCGAGTACCGGCGTTATCTGAATTTAATGTTAGAGCAACGTCGAATGATGCTTGCAACATTTGATCCTGCGGCGATTTCCGAGGGCCTCGAAGTCACGGAAGAAGAAATCATCGCGTACTACGAGGATCGTCCAGCGGAATTTACGACGCCTGAAGCGGCCGACGTCGAGTACATCGAAATCAGACGGGATCTCCTGAGGCAACAGGTGGAGATTTCCGAAGAGGATTTGCAAGACTATTACGAGGACTCCAAGAGCCGTTACTTGCAAGACGAACAACGTCGCGCAAGACACATTCTCATCCCGTTCGGTGGTGATGAGACTGCGGCCGAGGAACAGGCGAAGGCGTTGGTCGCACGCATCCGTGCGGGCGAGCCGTTCGAAGATCTGGCCCGGACCCATTCCAAAGATGGCGGAACGTCGGCTCAGGGCGGCGACCTGGGACTGATCATGCAGTCGCAGATGCCGGGCGAACTGGGTAATGCCATATTCTCGATGCTCGAAGGCGAGATAGAAGGCCCGGTCAGAACCGATTTCGGATTTCACGTAGTGCGACTCGATGAGATTCTCGAACGTGGTCCGATGCCGCTTGCGGATGTTCGCGCCGAACTCGAAAATGAATTGCGTGACAACCAGGTCGACGGCTTGTATCGGGACGTAGAAAGAAAAATTTCCGATGCGTTATTTGATGCGACCGAACTGGCATCAATCGCAGAAATAGCCGGCCTCGAAGTGAGGACTATCGACAGATTTGCACGAACAGGCGGCGAGCCGTTCGGCGCCAATCAGGCGGCGATCGATGCGATATTCGACGAACGTGTGTCGCGCGACGGCGAGATTTCGGAAATCGTCGAGTTGGATGCCAATCTGTCGGCAGTCTTCAAAGTATCCACTTATCATGAGGCGACACGCCAACCCATCGAGGACGTTAGAGAGCTGATTGTTAGTGCTATCAAAGTATCGAAGGGTCGAGAGATAGCAAGCAGCAAGACGGACCAATTGTTGGCATCGCTCGCAGAAGGCTCCAGTTTTGAAAGTGCCGCGAGACTGGCCGGCGCCGAGCTTACACCTGCGACGCAGGTCTCCCGTCAATCGGATACTCCTGATCAGACAATCTTGATCGAAGTTTTCAACACCAAGACGCCTACCGGTGACCAGCCAGTTACGGGCACAGCGATTACACGGACAGGCGAATATGCGGTTTTCAGCCTCATGGAGGTCATTCCGGGGCGACCGGAGTCGGTACCGCAGGCTGAACGGGATAGCGGCAAGACGACACTCACACAACAGTCCGGCTTTCAGGATTACACGGCTTTCGTATCGCAACTCGAAGCGGATGCAGACGTGTCAATCAGCGACAGTGCCCTGGAAGAGCAGGATTTCTTTTGATTCGTATCGCTCGTTCGTCCAGAATCAAGCCGATATTTAATTAGGCGGCCAGCTACAAAGAAAGCAAAATCGCAGTCGCTGCCGGGGGACGTTGCATGAAAAAGCTCGCGCTGCATTGGCAGATCATTATCGGTATGGTCTTGGGTGTATTGTTTGGCATCATTGCCGCCACCAATCAATGGGGTCAATTCACGCAGGACTGGATCGCGCCGTTCGGCACCATCTTCGTCAATCTCCTGAAGCTAATTG
>CAYLSX010000261.1:0-2454 GCA_964386685.1 uncultured Woeseiaceae bacterium
ATGGCGGCGATGCCGTCCAGCATGTCGCCGGTCGTCGACAGCTCTTCTGCTGCGAACGCGCAGGGCGCCAAACATGCAGTTGCATATAAATATTTGATTTTATTCATAAATTCTTAGTATGGGTCGCGCGAATAGCCAAGGATACCATGTTCCAAAAACCTGTCAGCCTTGGTGCCCAGGCTGGTCATTCCCTTGAGCACCAGCTGTAGACCAATCGATGAATCTTGCGTTCCATCGCCGGTGATGTAGCGGCGGGTCACAAGCCGCAGGCCCCAGCAGCAACTTTCGTACTCGATACCGACAAACTGCTCTAGCGCTTCTTTATCCCGAAAAGAGTAGTTATAGCGCCCGACGATATTCCATTTCTTTGACATCGGCCACGACAGAGATACGTCACCTTGCTCGAGAGAGTTTTTTCGATATCGATACGCCAGGTTTAAAATTTTATCGCTCTGTGGCCGGTACTGAAACCTGGCCTCCGATTGACTTGTGCCGGTATTGCCGGTGCCCCACTGATATCCCAGGTCAAAATTGAAATTTTCGAAGAGCAGGAAGCGAACCTCGGCGATGTAATCGGAAGACGAACTGGTCGACGCCGCATTGCCGGGCAACGTGACGCCTTGCGAACTCAGATAAAGGGCTTGACCGATCGTTGCGGTAATGACTTCCCTTCCGCTGGACACGTCCAGAATTCTTGATGTAACGCCAATGCTCAGTTGATCGGTGTCGGCGATGCGATCGACTCCAAGAAATCGATTTTTTCGATACAACTGCACAAGATTCAAGTCCGGCACGATGGTGTCGAATACCGGCAGGTCGGATTGTTCGCGATGCGGAATATGTACGTATAAGACTCTCGGCTCGAGCGTCTGTATTCTGCCGCTCGACGAACCCATTGTACGTTCCAGGATCAAGCCTGTGTCCAGGCTCGCGATCGGCAAAGTCCGGGTCGGATCGTCTGGATCCCCGGGTGCAACGTTGTCGAGTTGGTATCGGGTGTGCTCGAGAATGACGCCGGGCGTGATGAACCATCCCGGCCTTTCAATCGGCAGATCAACTTGCGGTGCAGCATCGAGGCGCCACCCGGTTACGCCAACGTCGCGATCAAAGTAAACAAGCTCTCCATCGAATCCGTAACGCAGTCCCAGCAGTCCGTTGGGCCAGGAACCGTTGACGAGAATTTGCGGCAGGCGCCGGTATGGCTCCTGGAGCAGCTGTTCACTGGGCGTGAGCGTCGGATCGACCGTGATTGTCTGGTAGTCCTGAAACCTGCCGAGTATCGACCATCGCCTGCTGAAATAGTCGAACTGAATGCTTCGGTTAAGGTGGGTGATACTCGAAACACTCAAACTATTACCCAGGTCCTCGAAGTATTCGCGATCAGACGCTTCCCGGTAGTCGACCAGACCGCGCAAACCATTGGCAAATTCTGTCTTGTGTTGGACGTCCAGCAAATGGCGATCGACATCTTCGTTCACTACTCCGAGGTCGACATATCCCTTGTTGTCATCGGGCAAATAATCGAAATTCAGCGTGCCGTCATTACGTTTCGTCATGTAACGAAACTCGGACAGCACCTGAAGGCCACGATCGGACAACAGTCGTGGTGTGAGCGTCGCATCGTAATTTGGTGCGATGTTCCAGTAATAGGGGACACTCAGTGCACGACCGCTCCGGCCCGAGCTGCCGAATTCCGGCGTCAGGATTCCGGATTTGCGCGCGTCGCCGATTGGAAATGACAGATAGGGTGTATAGAGAATCGGTATTCCCTGAAATCTCAACTTGACGCTCCTGGCCGTGCCAACACCTTTCTCTGTGTCGAGGTCGATGTCTTTCGCTTCGAGTAACCAGTCATTTGAATCTGGAGGGCAAGTGGTGTAACTCACATCGTCGAGTTCGAGGCGGCCTTCCTGATTGATTTCGAGAGCGCTGGCCGCACCCCTTGCACCACTATCCATCAATCTGAAATCGGCGCCTTCGAACCGAATGAGGCCTGACGAATACGAAAACTCGGCCGAGTCACTCGTAATCTGTGAATTTGGATCTTCGTAACGCACGCCGCCTTCCAGGGACAGGGCCAGCGTGTCGGGGTCATAACTTGCGGTCTCTGCGCCGGCGAGCGTGTTTCCTTGCCTTACGAGCACGCCGCCAGACATCAGCGTGGTCGGCCTGTCTCCCAATTGCGCTTCGATACGCCCGGCCTCGAACTGAAGTGCCTGCGAGGAGTCGCCTTCGAGATCAGTGAATAGCGACTGGTCGACGATATCGCCGGCATTGGCGGCCTCGCATCGATATTCCTGCGCCTGCGCAGGTGCGAAGGCCAGCACGATGAAGAGGCCGGCGAATTGATAAGGAGTCTGGGTCAAATTAGAGGTACATCTATGCGACAAAATGTAATGGGTACAAGATGTTATCGAGAAAAGATGTTATCAGTTATTGCGATTTGCTACCTTC
>CAYLSX010000262.1:0-2444 GCA_964386685.1 uncultured Woeseiaceae bacterium
TTGGAAACGGCGACGCTGCCGCTTCGTGCCACCGCAGCAATCTCTCCGATCTGAGCTGCCTCTTCGACGAACAGGTCTATTTCGGCAAGCTTGCCAGTGAGCTGCACGGTGCAACTATTCTGGGCATCATCCAGGATCTCGGCACCGTGTTTTTTGGCGAGCGTGAGTACCTTTGCGTAGCCGCCAGTCGCAAGTTTCAACTTCAGTATCGCCAGCTCGCGCTCGAAGTGGTCGCCAAGCGTCATGTCGTGAATATTCACTACATCGACGAGTTTGGCGAGTTGGGTATTGAGTTGCGCGATAGCAGAATCCGAGCCGCTGACGACCAGCGTGACACGCGACACCGTTGGTTCATCGGTCGGCGCAACGTTGAGTGAGTCAATGTTGTAGCCGCGGGTAGAAAACAGCCCCGTCATACGAGTCAGAGCTCCCACTTCGTTCTGCAGCAAAACCGATATCACGTGGCGCATGGGTTCAATACCGTGGCAATAGACAAATTCGACTGAAACTATTTTGCAAGCTTGCCGCCGCAAGGTGGCACAGCGCTGAGAGTATTGCAATGCAATAAAAATTAGTAAACACTCGCCCAAAATCCGGCACTTATGAGACATTAGCGAGAAGATGAACAAGGAGTCGCCCGCAGACCGCAGAGACCAGCATCCGCTCGCCGGAACGCGGATGAGTGGTGCAGATATGCTCATCCAGGTCCTCGCTGACGAAAACGTCGATACCATATTCGGCTACAGCGGCGGTGCCATTCTTCCGACCTACGATGCTGTCTTTCGCTACAACGATCAGCACCGGGGTGCGGATGGCAAATCGCCAATCCCGCTGATTGTTCCAGCCAACGAACAGGGCGCCGGCTTCATGGCAGCAGGATACGCCCGTGCCAGTGGCAAGGTCGGCGTCGTCATGGTCACCTCCGGACCGGGCGCGACCAATACCGTTACGCCGGTTCGAGACTGCATGGCCGACTCGATTCCGATCGTCGTCATCTGTGGCCAGGTCCCATCCAACGCCATCGGGACGGACGCGTTTCAGGAGGCGCCGGTCTCCGCAATCATGGGCGCGGTCGCCAAGCATGTGTTTCTCGTCACCAAGCCGGAACTCCTCGAGGCAACCATGCGCACGGCATTCGACGTTGCGCGAACCGGTCGTCCCGGGCCGGTCGTCGTCGACGTGCCGAAGGATATCCAGAATTGGCAAGGCGAATTCACGGGCGGCGGCTCGCTGCCGCTCCCAGGTTATCGACACCGCCTGCAGGACGTTATCGAAAACCGCCTGACCGATGAGCTCTGCGAACGCCTCTATAAGATGCTGGCAGAGTCGGAACGGCCGTTGATCTATGCGGGCGGCGGCGTGATCAACGGCAACGCAACGAAAGCGATGCGCCACTTTGCCAGCGCCTACGGCATACCGGTTGCGACAACATTGATGGCACTGGGCGCAAGCGACACCAGGCACCCGCTGTCCTTGCACATGCTGGGCATGCACGGCATGGCGTTCGCCAACTATGCGGTCGAGGATTGCGACTTGCTGATCGCAATCGGCGCCAGATTCGACGACCGCGTCGCCGGCGATCCCGCAAGATTCGCCCCAAATGCCAAGAACATCGCGCATTTCGATGTCGACGTATCGGAAATCGGCAAGGTAAAGAGCGTCAACTGGCACCACATCGGTGTCTTGAAACGGGATCTCGACGAGCTGCTCGCCTACGGCAAGCGCATCAATTTCGAAAAAGACTTCAGCGTTTGGCACAAGGAAATTGCCGCGCTCAAGAAGAAACATTGCCTCAACTACGACCGGGAAAACGAACTCATACAGCCGCATGCAGTGATCGAGGAGATCAACATGCTGGCACGCGGCAAAGCGATTATTTCGACCGGCGTCGGCCAGCACCAGATGTGGGCAGCCCAATATTTCGACTTCCGTGAGCCCCGTCTATGGCTGACATCCGGGAGCATGGGCACCATGGGTTTCGGATTGCCGGCCGCCATCGGTGCCCAGTTCGCGCAGCCGGACCGCTTGGTCATCGACATCGATGGCGACGGCAGCATGCGTATGAATATCGGCGAACTCGAAACCGCGACGACCTACGGGCTGCCGTTAAAAGTCATTGTCCTCAACAACTACGGCGACGGCATGGTCAGGCAGTGGCAAAAACTTTATTACAAGGGCCGCATGTCCGGCAGTGACAAGTCTCTGCGCCGCAAGGATTTTGTGAAGACGGCGGAGGCGGATGGATTCGAGTTCGCAGCGAAGCTGGATCGCAAGGAAGACCTGCCACGGATCATCAGGGAATTCATCGAATTTCCGGGCGCAGCTTTCCTTGAAGTCATCATCGACCCCGATGCCGGCGTTTATCCAATGGTCGGCCCCGGCATGAGCTACGACAAGATGATCACCGGGGACTTCATCGTCAGCAGAGAACCACCGGCCGACGA
>CAYLSX010000263.1:0-2407 GCA_964386685.1 uncultured Woeseiaceae bacterium
GCCCATGCGGGTCGGCCTACAATTAGCGCCTGCTCCACCTCTCGATATGCAGCCAGCGTGTCTGCATTCATCTGCACGACGAAGTTTATGGCACCAAAGACGTTCCAGATCAGCCCGACAGCGCCGATTGCCCAGAAACTCCAGTGAACACCAACCACGTTCTCATCGTTCATCACATCCCTCTTCTAGGTGCAAGGTTATCCGCTACGGCAGACAGTATCCATACCGGTATGATAATGTTTTCGTACTACTCTTTCTAAAGGCGATCCTATGAAAACACTTAAATGCGATGTATGCGATGCAGATATTCAAGGCGAGGACTTTGAGGCTTGGTTTACAGCGGCGCGCGCTCATTGGATGGCGGAGCATGCAGATCTGATGCAGGAAATGGCAGGGAAACCAAAGGAAGAAGGTCTAAAGTGGAGGGAAGATGCGAAGAAGCGATTTGACGCTGCGTAAGCAATGAGTCCGAATTTGCTATCAGGCAACCCCGCCGCCATCAACCACAAGGTGGGCACCGCTTATCCAGGACGACATATCACTTGCAAAAAATACGACGGCATTGGCGACATCCTCTACCGTGCCTAATCTGGCTATGGGTCGATCGGCGCAGTCGCCCAGATATTGCAGATCATACGTACCACGCAATTGTTCGCATTCGCTTTTGAGCATGGGCGCATTGATATCTCCGCGACAAACAATGTTCACACGAATGTTGTCTTTTCGATGATCGATACACATGGCGCGCGTGAGATTGAGCGAACCTCCTTAACCACTCGGTTCGTGCAGCACCAGTGTCAGAAATCCACTCCGATCGCGATCTGAAACCGTTCGATATCGTCGCGAAGGAAGCGATTGGGGTTGTTATGGTCCGCATTCAGGGGCACGCCGTAGCTCAGCCGCAGTAACCCAAGCGGGAGCCGGAATTGAGCGGCGATACCCGCTGATTGACGCAGCTCAGATAAGTCGAAGCCGTAGTCCAAACTTTGTCCGTCGTCATCCAGGAAGCCAATGTTCTCCGTGGAGAATACGTTGCCGACGTCATAGAAAAATCCAATTCGTGTATGTCTTTGCCATTTCTTGGGGAGTGGCATCATCAGCTCGAATTGGCTGGACACGAAGAGATTCCCGCCGTAGGGATTTCCCAGGCTGTCTTGCGGTCCCAATCTGTTCTCACGGTAGCCGCGCACGGAATTTGGTCCGCCTGCGAACCAGTTGAGATTGGGTGCCAGCGAGGTAGTGCTCGAGCCGTACTTTGCACCATATCCAAGCTTCGTGTTCAGCTTCGCCGTCCATCCGCCATTGAGAGGCCAGTATTTGCTGAGTTCGTAATCGATGGTGTAGTACTCGATTTCGCTCCCCGGAACCGCAATTTTTAGATTCAACAACTGTTCTATCCCGCGATTGGGAAAGATTCTTTGGTCGCGAGTGTCGTGATGCCAGCCCATTATTAAGTCGGCGGTCCAAAAGTCGGTGGAGTACAGGTTTCCCTGCATCGTGGGGTTGCCGTTGTTGCGCACCCAGTCCTCGAGCTGGCTGCTGGTTAGCGGCGCTGTGGTGAGTTGCGCATCCTGTAACGCGAGCCCTAAACGAATCGATTGTCGTTCTGCGATCTGATAGCTGTACTCAAGCCGCGCTCTGGTCAGATCGGCCTCGAGCTCAGTGGTATCCGCAGTGAGCTGGTCGATGTCCCGCCAGTCGATGGCGATGGTTCGGCTAACGCCCTCTTTTAGTGTGTATGGGTTGGTGTGCGACAGTTCGGCGGCGCTGCGAAACTCGCTGGCCTTTGCGCGAGCGGAGAAGCGCTGACCCGTGCCGAATATGTTCTCGTTGATGAAGTAGCCGTGAATACTGGCTCGCTGTGATTCCGAATAGCCGCCCCCTCCCCCATAGCGCCGCGCCGGCGCATCGGTAATAGTAATCAGAACGTCGACCTGATCAGGGGCATCTTTGACGGGTCTCAGGACGATATGCGCACTTTCAACATATGGCAATTGCTCCAGGCGCAGTCGGGATTGTTCCAGTTCGACGGTATTGATGTGAGTACCCTCGAGCTGACCCAGTTCTCGCCGCAGTACTTTGTCGTTGATCCGATCGGTGCCCAGGAACTCGATGCGCTTGATATAGATACGGCCGTCGCCTGCCTGTGCCTGGGCTAGGGCGGGCATCAAGGTGAGATAGAACACGAATAGGAACAGGTAGCGCATTGCTTGAAGTGTCCGAAGCGGTCTTTCAATGATAATAGAGCGGCTTGACTGTGGTCTGACTGTTGTGGACTTCCGCCCTGCTCGGCTCGCAGTAGTACTGAGTTGCGATAAACGCCATACGTACAGTAGACGTTCGTCGACCCATAATCGTCGCACGGATGCCTTTGCCGGTGAGCGATTAAGCGATTGGCTTGTTGAGC
>CAYLSX010000264.1:0-2390 GCA_964386685.1 uncultured Woeseiaceae bacterium
TCGCCGTATGGTAAGGAATACTGGAGAAACAAGCGATGCCAAACCGTAGCACCACTGCCGTTTATTGTTCCGCGATCCTCGCGCTAGCTGCTTGCTCCACAACGACTACCCAGAGCTTTCGGGTCGCGGAGTCGGCCAACGTCGAAGTGGCATTCATCGCGACAGATGCGGATTTTTCCAAGTATCACCAACTGCTTGCGCGCGATATGGGAATATTTTTCCCGCAAAATGTGAAAATGTCTGACGAAGACCTCGCCCGTCTTCGTCAAATATTCCGCGATGCTTTCCTGCCCAAACTCACCCATTACACGATCGTCACAGAGCCTGCTCCGGGTACGCTTGCCATACAGGCTTCGTTGATCGATCTCCGCAAGGCCGGAAACACAGATGTGCCCGGCCTCAGTATCGAGATTCGCGACATCGCGAAACCGGGAGCCCTGGTGTTCCTCATGGAGTTTCAGGACCCGGCGACTGGCCTGGTACTCGGACGCGCCGCCGACAGCACAAATGCGCCGGCCTTTGCCTACGGCCAGGGTGGCACGACCGACTGGGGTGCTGTCGAGGAAGCTGCGGAACACTGGTCGATCCTGTTCCGTAATTTTCTGGACAACAACCTCGCCATGTAAGGGGCTCGAAGTGCGAACTACAAAGTTTCACACTCACGGAATCATATATGCGAGCCTGATTCTTGCGCTTGCCAGCTGCGGCGGATCGACCAGTACAGTCAAGAAGACCCTGGACAATCCGATATACACGGATCATTCATACAGCGATATCCTGGTCATCGGCGTCGCCGGTGACTATGGCAACCGCGCTGCTTTCGAGCGAGCTATGGTATCCCGCATTAAGGCCGAGGGTGCAACTGCAGTTGCTTATTACACCGTCATCGGCAGAAACAAGCCTATTACGCGTAGCGCGGTCAGCGCAGCTGTTAAGTCAAGAGGCTTTGATGCAGTGTTGTTAACCCGCGTCCTTAGTCAATCGTCTGTCGCTTCTGTCGGGGGTTCAACTACGGATACAAAAGTCTCGAGAATGGAAGCCGATCGGGTCATCGATTTGTTTCGATATGATTACGAACAGATGACCGACCCTGGCGACATCAATATTTTAAGCACAGTTACATTATCTGCTGAGATGTTTTCGGGCCCGGACGAGACAAGAATGTGGGCGATTGAATCGACTATCTCTGACAAGGAAAATGTCGGCCAGATCATCGAGGCGGCGGCTGATACGATAATTCGCCAGCTTAAAGAAGACAGACTAATAGGTGATTAAAAAGCCTGCTATACCTAGAACTTGTAGCCGAGCGACGTGATAATGCCGTAGTCGTTTTTCTCGGCACCAGCCGTTGCCGGGTCGCTGTCGTAGCTATTGTAATAACTCAGCTGCCAGAACAAATCTTCAATCATTTCCCATTTCAATTCGATGTCCAGTTCGCCGCGCACCCTGCCTGTGTCAGTCAAGTTGGGAATAACCTCAAGTGAGGTGGATAGATCGAGCTCGGGTGTGTCGAAGCGAAACCAGTCCCAGCTAACCATGCCATAGGCTTCGAGCGTTTGTTCATCCGCTGTGCTGCCGGCGAGATCTTCCCTCGTGCTCTTCAATCCGCCCTCCAGAATAATCGCGCTGTGATCCGTTTGGCGTAGAATTCGCCCGCCGCCGCCGCCAAGCGAGGATCGCATGTCGATACCGAGTTCATCATTTCGATCGAAGCTAATGTCCGTACTCCAGAACCATCTGTCGCGTAGTAGTCGCTTAAAGTCCAGTTCAAGGCTTTCGCGCTGATTGGGCTCGTTAGATGTGCTGTCTGTGAGAGTGGCATCGAATTTCAGGCTAAGAATTCTGATCTCGCTTCGCATTTCCATGTCCACGCCCACGTTCATCTGGGTAGACTCATCGGCCTTGGCGAAGTTGTAACCAAAGGTAACGTCACCGTCGAGCCGGCTTAGGCCTTTATCTTCAATGGGTGTCATCTTGACAACCTGAATATTGTTGAGCTTTATCGGGCCTTCGTCAGTCATGACGACGAGGTTGGATTTTTCCTCCGAACGGGCCAGGTGGCCCAGGTATCGCGTTCCCAATATCGTCTCTACCTGAATATTTTGGTTGCTGCTTAGATAGGCAACTTCATCCCATTCGATACTGATCGTATCCGTCGCGTCCGTCTTGAAGCGCATGTGGCCCCGCTCGAGGGACTTCACCTCTCCGGTCAAACGATCGCCGTTTTTGAAATCGACGACGTCAGGCTTCGCGTCCGCGATTCCGATGAAAAAGATCAATAACAGGCCCAGATACTGAAAATTCCAGCGCTGCCCGTCATTGCCTGAAATGTCTCTACTCATAGCAAGCATCCTGTGCTCTCTGCGGTTTAGTCTTAATTCCGATCGTGT
>CAYLSX010000265.1:0-2385 GCA_964386685.1 uncultured Woeseiaceae bacterium
TGGCTCGCGCGGGCGCTTCGCTCGCGAATTGATCGTACGGATGCCAAAACTCGGTACGACGTTCCAGATCGGGTTTCCCTTCGAAGATGACTTCCTCGGTGAACTTCGACAGTGCCTCGGGATCTTCGGGCAGTCTGGCAAATACGGGGATGATAGCGATCCACGGTTTTTCCTTGAGAGCATCGTATTTGATGCTCGAAAGATCCAGGTCCTTCCTGGACAGGAGTTCGAATCGATCGACCGCGAACACCATGTAATAGGGTCTCTCCTGGTAAATGATGGTGCCGCCATAGATCAGAGCCGCTACCTGGACCAACGCGATGACGGTGAGGTCGAACTTGAGACCCGGTTTTCCCGCCTTAAAGACGATGAATGTCAGTAACGGACCGAGGACGACGTCGACGATGAAAAGAATGCGAATCAGGTACCAGGCGCCGACAACTTCGAAGTAGGGTTGCGGGTACCAAACGAAAAAAACGATCGCAAAAGCAATGCCGACGACGACGGCGCTGAGGGACAAGTGAACAAGAAATGCACGTAGTCTGCTCATTGAACGTTAATATTAATTCTGTCTTGCCTGATAATTACTACTGCTCATTGTCAATCCACTCGGTCACGATATCCTCCAGGACAGCGATTGGTAGCGATCCGTTGCCGACAATCGTGTCGTGGAAGCGCCGAATATCGAATTTCTCGCCGAGTGCCTGCTCCGCTTTCTTCCTGAGTTCCTTGATCTTGAGCTCGCCGATTTTGTAAGCCAGCGCCTGGCCCGGCCAGGTTATATATCGGTCGATTTCGCGCCTGACCTCATGCTCGCTAAGCGCCGAAATGCCGAGCATGTAGTCGATGGCTTCCTGTCGCGACCAACCGAAAGCATGCAGTCCCGTATCGACCACGAGCCGGCCCGCACGCCATATCTCATAGGTCAGCCGCCCGAAATCACTGTAAGGATCCTGGTAAAAGCCCATTTCCTTGCCGAGGAATTCGGAGTAAAGGCCCCAGCCCTCACCGTAACCCGAGTGATACAGCTGCCGCCTGAACTCCGGCAGTCCGAGCTCCAAGGCAAGTGCTCCCTGCAGATGATGGCCGGGCACGGCCTCATGAAGACTCAGCGACTCGAGCGTGTAGATTGGCTGGCTGCTGAGTGGCTCGGTGCCGAGGAAATAGGTGCCCGATGTCGTGCCATCGCCGGAGGCGGGCATGTAGAACGTTCCGCGGGTCGGGTTGGCGTTGATGCTATAGGTGCCGCGCGGCAGCACACTGAAGAACTTCGGTAGCTTGCCTTCCGCAGTCGTTGTAATCAGTGCAACTCTGCCCAGAAGCTCGGACACGCTTTTGGCATAAAACTCAGGCTCAGCCCTCAGGTAATCCAGAAAGGCTTTGAAGTCACCTTTGAAATACAAGCCATCGATGATCTCCTGCATCTCGGACTGAATGCGTTTGACCTCGGATAGACCCAGCTTGTGAATTTCCTCCGGAGATAGATCGGTCGTCGTGAAATATCGAATCAGAAACTCGTAGTAATCAAGTCCGCCGTCGAGGCTCGTGATGCCGACGGTCTGTCGGCATGCGGGCATATATTCTGATGTGAAAAACTCCAGTAGCGCTCGATATCCCGGAATCACCTTGCTTTCGATTAGTGCGACGCCACTTGCTGTGAATTCCGCTCGCCGTTCGTCATCGATCGTGTCAGGGAAATCCAGGAACGGCACATACAGGCCACTCTTCTTAACGTCGTCAACAATATGATTGCTGATCGTTTTCTCGTATCCGCCCATGCTGCCGCAGTAATGCGTATAGCCGAGCGTCACGGCTTCTTTCAGCAGTTCGATATGCTCATTGTTGTAACGCGGAAAATCATCGAGGCTGACGAGGTACTTTTCGTAATCCGCAGCCGTCAGAAAAGACATCGCAGCCGGCGCCTCGGCAAAATAGGTGTGGTAGCCGAACATGCTGGTGAATGGGAACAGGTGATCTTTTTGGAAGTAGGAATCGCGTTCCGTCAGGCGCTCATAGTGAAACACCCGATATGAGACCTGATCCTTTGCATCCAGATCATCGATATCGATCTCCTGAAGGCGCGTCAGGATCTCTTCATTGAATGCTTTTCGTCTCGCCCGGGCCTCGAACGTGAATGCCGCCAGCTTGCCGTTCATGCGCCAGGCATCGGGATCCGAGCGAAAAAACACCTGCTCGGCAAGCGCGCTATCCCAATGATCGTCCAACACGCCCTGAAACGCCGATGCGGGCGATTCGCTGCCGCCACAACCCGCCGCCAGTGCCAACAACGCCGCACAAGACCAAGATGATCCGACGAGCCCGCTGCCCATTCGCATTACTTTCCCCTGCTTGTCACTCCCTGACGTGCGACTGTATA
The DNA here is from genome assembly GCA_964386685.1 of uncultured Woeseiaceae bacterium. Lineage (GTDB taxonomy): Bacteria > Pseudomonadota > Gammaproteobacteria > Steroidobacterales > Woeseiaceae > JACZWL01. The sequence goes on from CAYLSX010000265.1 coordinate 2,378, forward strand.
ACGATTCC
>CAYLSX010000266.1:0-2366 GCA_964386685.1 uncultured Woeseiaceae bacterium
TTCCCGGTACAATTCCCCGATCCTGAGTAGCTCAAGGAATACCCGTGGGTCGGCTGATTGGTATCGCCAGGCGCGAGCAAAAGCGTGCCGAAATGGAAATCCTCGAAGACGCTGAAGTTAACGAACATACCGGCGTTGCCGAAGACTTTCGTGGTAAACCGGGCAATCGCCAGGTCACCGTTGTATCGGCCGAGGCATGGGCTGCTACCTGCGAGGATCTTGGCCAGAAAATACCCTGGACGACGCGACGGGCAAACCTGCTTGTCGAGGATGTACAGCTTCCGCGACGTACCGGCGACGTAATCGAAGTCGGTAGCGTCCGATTACTCGTAACTATGGAAGTCGACCCCTGTAGCCGCATGGAGGAGCAGTACAACGGCCTCAAAGTGGCGCTGACGCCGGATTGGCGCGGCGGCGTTGCCTGCACGGTGCTGCAAGGCGGCTCCGTTCGTTTGGGCGACAGCGTCTCCATTGTTGAAGCTGACGGCTGATGAGCTACGCGATCCTGGTGATCTTGTTGTTGGCCGCGGTCGCGATCGCTCTCCTCTATAACCGACTGGTTCGCGATCGAAACAGAGTCGATGCCGCCTGGAGCGACATCGACGTGCAGTTGCAACGACGCCACGATCTCGTGCCACAGCTCGTTAAAGCAGTGGACCAATATGCCGGATACGAGCGAGCGACGCTGGAAGCTGTGACCAACCTGCGGGCCCAGGCGATGCAGGTAAGTAATGTCAGTGAACTCGGCGATGCCGAAGAGGCATTAGGGGAAGGTGTGCAGCGCCTGCTGGCCGTGGCAGAGGACTACCCCGACCTGAAAGCGAACGAAAATTTTCTGAATCTGCAGACGGAACTCGCGGAAATAGAAAATTACCTGCAGTTCGCGCGCCGCTATTACAATGGCTCGGTGCGTGAATACAACACGCGAACAGAAACGGTTCCGAGCAATATTGTTGCCGGCTGGTTTCGATTTACAGAGAAGAGTTTTTTCCAAAAGTCTTCGGATGACGTGGCAAACGTGCCGCTGGTCAAGCTGGGCAAGGTCGAATGAGAAGACTAATTCTTGCGGTGCTGTTCCTCCTGCCGCTTTTCGCAGCGGCTGACGAACGAATTCTGAATTTCCACAGCGATATTCTCGTTTTTGAGAGCGGCTGGATCGAAGTTACCGAAACGATCACAGTAACAGCGGAAGGCCAGCGCATGAGACGTGGAATCTATCGTGATTTTCCGACGCAATATCGCGACGCTCGTGGTAACAGGTACGAAGTTGCGTATGAGCCGCTGGCCGTATTGCGCAATGACGCCCGGGAAGATTTTCACACGCGGCAACAAAGTAACGGCATTCGCACCTATTTCGGCAGCTCGAATCGAACGCTGCGACCAGGAACTCACACCTACACATTTCGTTACCGGGCAAATCGCATGCTCGGTTTTTTCGACGAGCACGACGAGCTGTACTGGAATGTCACCGGGCTCGAATGGGCGTTTCCGATCGACAAAGCAAGCGCCACGGTCGTATTGCAGTTCGAAGGCAATCCGGCCATTCAAAATACGGACGCGTTCACCGGGCCGATGGGCACACAAGGTAAGGATTTCACGAAGCGCCGCGACAATTCGGCCAGTGTGACATTCAATGCAACACGAGTGTTGGTGCCGCACGAGGGCCTGACCGTTGTCGTCAGTTGGCCCAAGGGATTCGTGCTGCCACCCAGCCCGTTACAAAAAATAACGTGGTTGTTGACCGACAACGTCAACCTGATCGTTGCGCTCGCTGGTCTTGTCGCATTGTTGATTTATTTCATCCCGGTCTGGCGTAATTTTGGTAAGGATCCGGAGGAAGGGTTGATAATTACCCGGTATGAACCGCCCACAGGATTCTCGCCGGCGTCACTGCGTTACATCAATCAGATGTATTACGACAGCAAGGTGATGACGGCGGCGGTCGTTAATCTGGCAGTCAAGGGATATTTGACAATCCGGACGACGGACGATCTGCATTCGCTGGAGCGCAGCGATCCAGGAGAAAACCCGCCGGAACTCGCAACAGGTGAGCGCGAATTGTACGACGGACTATTTAAAGACGGCGATCTTGTCTTTCTCGACGACGAGTATCACGAGTTGCTGGGCGCAGCGCGAGCCGCCCATCGGAAATCTTTGAAGCTCGATTACGCGAGTCGTTATTTCAAGACTAACGGTCTGCTAAGCGTTCCCGGATTCTTTATCGCACTGATTTCCGCCATCGTCGCTCTGAACGTCGGCGTCGGCCCGACAGTATTTGTCATCGGAGTCATCGTAGTGATGGCCATCGTATTGGTTGTATTTGCGGCGCTCATGAAGCGCCCGACCGGCCTCGGTCGAAAACTGCT
>CAYLSX010000267.1:0-2364 GCA_964386685.1 uncultured Woeseiaceae bacterium
TCGGTGCCGAACCAGACTTCTCCCGCAGGCTGAAAATAGTACATATGCCGGACTGATCCTCCGCCACTTGGAATGTCGGCGCCATCCAGGAATTTTCCGAGAATCGTATCGAAGCCAACGAAGCGATTGGGCGAGACACCAGTTTCGACGAACCATATGCGATCATTTTTGTCCACGGCCATGCCGTACGGGTAACTCTTTTCAGCGGAGGGCATGACCCATTCGGTAAAGCGCTTCGTGTCGGGTTCATAACGGCCGAGCAAGCCCAGCGCATAGTCCACATACCAGACATTGTCATCGGAAGTGACGGCAAGTCGTCTCGGTCGGGATTTCTCATGGGGCAACTCGATTTCTTCCAGCGTCATGTTGCTTGTGTCTATGCGGATCAGCTTGTTGCTGCCGAATTCGACGACCCAGGGCTCGTCTTTGGAGTTGATGACGATCCCGTATGGCCGCGATCGTTTGGTCGGCACTTTCATTAGCGTTACTTCGCCGCTATCAACGGCCAGTTTGCCAACGTAATTACTGTTCTGGACCGTAAACCAGATGTCACCTTGGGAATCGAAGACCAGGGTATGCGGGTCGCGCGCGTTCTTGTCCGGCATCATTATTTTTTCGATAACGCCGCTATCGGGATTGAGCTTGCCTATGTATGACTTCAAGTTTCCGGCATACCAGATAGTGCGGCCGGATCCGTCGTCAGCGACGATCAGATTGTGAGGGCCGGTACCAGGATCCAGATCGTAGCGACTGAACTCGCCGGTCTCGGGATGCAGGTTGGCGATGTAATGGCCCGCCTGTCCGACGAACCAGACTCGGCCTGATTGATCCACGAATGGATCTCGTGGCCGCGAGTTTTCCCATGGCACCTGCCATTCGCGGATATCAACGGTTTCTGAAATTGCATGTTGTGGAAGCCACGCGAGTGACGCGGCCGCGTATACAGCAAGTGCCCGAATTCTCATGCTTTTGCTCCTTGCCTCGTCAAGCGGGGAGATTCTTTAGGGCATTTTATCGCGAAGATTATGTGAAAGCGTAGCGTTGTGGCGGGACGGACGATCCGTGAGGAGTACACTGGTCTCGTGCGCTGGAGATTCTGCCCGAAAATCTGTGTGTTGCGACCGATTTTCGCCCTGTCAGGCGTCAAACAGTGAGGCAGAAGGGAGTTTTGGCCGGTGGCAATATATCTGGACGATAAACGCCTTGTAAAACAACTACTTGCTCATGATGAGCAAGCGTTCGACTTATTCTTCAACGACAACTTTGCAAGGCTGTACCGATTCGCGTTGACGCGCCTGTCCGATGATCCGGAGGGCGCGCGTGAGGTCGTGCAGATTACGTTAACCAGAGCTATCCAGAAACTGCATACCTATCGGGGCGAAGCCGCGCTGTTCACGTGGCTCTGCGCAATCTGCAGAAATGAAACCAGCGACTGGCTTGCCAAGCAGGGCCGATACCGTGAGCACATTGTGCTGACAGAGGACATTCCCGAAGTCATGGCCGCCGTAGATTCATATCAGGCGCCGCAGGAGGAGCGTCCGGAGCGACACGCCGAACGAATGGAAGGCTTGCGCTTGATTCAGGTTGCACTGGACAGGTTGCCGGCCAAATATGGAAACGTGTTGGAGTGGAAATACATAGAAGGCTATTCGGTGAAAGAGATAGCCGACAAGCTGCAATTAGGGCACGAAGCGACTCAGTCTTTGCTAGCGCGGGCAAAGCGGGCATTTGGCGATGTGTACTCGTCACTGACCGGCCCGCTGAGTTCGAAGTCAAACATTGAAGGACTGACACAGTCATGAATCGAATGAACCAGGAACAGGACCTGCGGTCGGAACGCGCTCTTGAGGAGCTGCTCGGCAAAGCGGAGCCGAGGCCGATGCCGCCACAGCAGGACGAGGAGATCGTTCGTCAGGCGGTGCGCGCTGAGTGGGACCGGGTTAGCACCCGCAGAATACGAACTCGCCGCGTAACTCAGTTTGCGCTTGCTGCGTCAGTACTGTTGGCAGTATTCGCGAGTCTGAATGCGCTGCGCGGTCCATTCGATGGCAATCGATTGGAGCAGGTCGCAAGCATAGAAAAGCAGTTCGGCGTCATAACTATTATGAGCGACGGTGAGGCTGTTCAAACCGGAATGGAGTCAGGGCTGACGCTTGCATGGAACGACGGTGGTTCGCTGCGGCTTGATCAGAATACTCACTTGGAATTCGTATCCGGCACCGAGGTTTACCTACAGTCCGGACGAATCTATTTCGACTCGATGCCAAGTGGTGTACCGATTGTTATTACAGATCCCGATACGGCGAAGCTGACGATCCGGACCGACGCCGGCACGGTGCGCCACTACGGCACACAGTTCATCAC
>CAYLSX010000268.1:0-2364 GCA_964386685.1 uncultured Woeseiaceae bacterium
CTGGGTTACAGCACAATGTTTTTGGTCAGCGGCAGTATGGCGCTGGTTGCGATGGCCATTTATGGTGGAATCTTCTTCTACATGCACAGACGAAAGTCGGCACAAGTTGACGCTGTGACGGAGGCCGCGTGAAGCTCCGACGAATAACGCAGAGGATGTCGCCAAAATGCAAATAGGAAAAATCGATAGCGTCTGGCGGTATCCGGTCAAGGGAATGCGCGGCGAGGAGGTTCCGCACATTTACACGGCCTATACCGGCTTGATGGGCGACCGGATATATGGGGTCGTTGCCGCCGATGGCGATCCCGGACACCCATGGCATACCGGGCGAAATCAAGAGGAGTTCGTACTCTACAAAGCCAGCTACGTCTCGAGCGAGAACTTATTACTACCGAAGAATCTCGACGCCACCTATAGCGAGTGGGAACCCGGCATCGACCCTCTCTATCCTGACGCTGATGAATTCAAGGTGAATGTGGAGACGCCGGACGGCGTAACATATGACGACATCGAAGATCCGGCCTTCATTGCCGATCTTGAAAAACTCACCGGCCGGTCATTGCGGATTCACGTGACCCAGAGGGGTATTTTTGATGCCCGTCCGGTGTCGATATTCTCAGTGTCGGCCGCGGCCAAGCTGGGCGAGGAACTGGGGATGGATATCGACAAGCGCCGCTTCAGGGCCAATTTCTATGTTGAGTGGCAAGACCAGGACGATCCTTTTTACGAGTTATCGCTGGTCGGCAAGACCTTGAAAATTGGTGAATGGCTGGAAGTGGTCATCGTCGAGCGCGACCCGCGATGCACGATGATCACGCTGGATCCGGATACGGCCGAAGAAACACCTAAGCTATTGCAGCATGTTGCCCGCAATCATCGCGGCGATGCCGGCGTGTTTGCTGCGGTGCTGCAAAGGGGCCGGGTCAACAAAGGCGATCCGATTATCCTGAAATGAGTCAAGTCGACCGTTTCCGCCTGACCCTCGATGGCCAAGATCACACAGTGCCAATCGCCGCCGGTGAGACGCTGTTGCAGGCGGCGCTGGCGGCTGGAATTGACGCACCCCATCTCTGTACCGAAGGACGTTGCGGTACATGCAAATCACGGCTTCGCAATGGCGACGTATCCATGGCCTGCACTCGGGCACTGTCGCCGCGCAGTATTGAACGTGGTTACGTCCTGGCCTGCCAGTCGCGGCCCTCTTCTTCTGCGCCGATCTGGCTCGACTTCGATCTATAGAAGGCGCACGAATGAACGATATAAGTGAAGCGGCTGCCGGCGAACAGAAAACAAGCGTCGCCACTGTATTCCTGACGTTCCTGCGGCTCGGCTTCACCTCGTTTGGTGGACCGATAGCGCATATCGGCTATTTTCACGACGAATTCGTCGCGCGTCGCAAGTGGCTTGACGAACGCGCCTATGCTGATCTCGTCGCGTTGTGTCAGTTCTTGCCGGGGCCCGCGTCCAGCCAGGTCGGCATTGGCGTTGGCATGTCGCGCGCAGGATTGCCGGGAGCCCTGGCTGCCTGGATTGGCTTCACCACACCGTCTGCAATCGCACTGATGCTATTTGGATATGGTGTCCTGCAGTTTGGCAGCGCCGTTGAGACCGGCGCCTTGCACGGCTTGAAGGTCGTCGCCGTTGCCGTAGTAGCACAGGCAGTGTGGAGCATGGCGCGAAACCTGTGCCCTGACGCAAAGCGGGCGACCCTGGCTGTTCTGGCAAGCATTGCGGTTCTGGCAGTTCCGTCACCTTTCGTACAGGTTGGGGTGATTGTTGTCGGCGGTCTGATTGGCTGGGCGATCTTGCGTACCGACGGGCCGAAGGATCATGTCGGATTGGGCATCCGGGTTAATCGGGGCTTCGCGATCGCCGCGCTAACCTTGTTCTTCGCCGCTTTGTTCGGTTTGCCAGTGTTAGCCGCGGCGTTTCCATCCCAGACCATGGCACTGGTCGATTCCTTTTTCCGCTCGGGGTCGCTGGTATTCGGCGGCGGTCACGTCGTGTTGCCGTTGTTGCAATCAGAAGTGGTTCCCCCCGGCTGGGTGTCGAACGACGCGTTTCTGGCGGGCTACGGCGCCGCGCAGGCCGTGCCTGGGCCGTTATTCACCTTCGCGGCCTATTTGGGAACGGTGATGACCGATGAACCGAACGGAATTGCCGGCGGACTGATCTGTTTGTTCGCGATATTTGCATCGTCGTTTTTGCTGGTGATTGGCGCCCTGCCGTTTTGGGATGGGTTACGCCGAGTTGGTGCGATTCAGAACGCTTTGCTGGGAGTCAACGCGGTCGTCGTGGGTTTACTGCTCGCGGCGCTTTACGACCCGGTCTGGACCAGCGCTATTCTGTCGGCGTCCGATTTCG
>CAYLSX010000269.1:0-2359 GCA_964386685.1 uncultured Woeseiaceae bacterium
GTCATTAGCGGCCCGTAAGGATGATATTACCTTAACGTCCTCATTTGGGCGTAAAGCCGACGTTTGAAACAGCAGACTAGCGACTTTTTGGAATGTCCCCGAAAGATAAGCAATCGGCGAGATCGGGTTGAACTGTCAAAAAAAAGGCCCCGATCAAGGGACCTTTCTGATATTTGGAGCGGGTGATGAGGATTGAACTCACGACCCTCACGTTGGCAACGTGATGCTCTACCGCTGAGCTACACCCGCTTTGACTGTTGTACTGACCCGCTTTTCAGCGGTGGGCCGAGATTTTAGCCGCTGTTACTGTGCTGTCAAGGACATGTGTGAAATCAGTCCGCCAGGGGCTGATTTCAGGTGCTCTTCTCTATGGAAGGCCAGGCGGCGCGCAGGTAGTCGACCATGGACCATAGCGTCATTCCTGCAGATATAAGCAGCAGGAAATAGCCGAGGTTATAAATCTCGATGCCGAGAATATCGCGTTCATAGACCATGAAGGCGATACCGAACATCTGAAACACCGTCTTGACCTTGCCGGATGCCCTCACTGCGACATCGGCTCTTGCTCCGATGCTGGCCATCCACTCGCGCAACGCGGATACGATGATCTCGCGGCCGATGATGATGACGGCGATAAGCGTAACTGTAATACGTGGGTCGGACGCAACAAGCAACACCAGAAGGACGGTGACCATGAGCTTGTCGGCGACCGGATCGAGAAACTCGCCGAATTTGGACATCTGTCCGAGCTTTCTGGCTACGTATCCATCAAGTATGTCGGTGACGGCGGCGAGGCCAAAAACGATGCCTGCGATCGGCCGTGCAAAGTCCATCGAGCTGTAAAAGCAAATGACGACAACAGGAATCGCTGCGATGCGAATCAGGGTCAGGGTATTGGCGAGATTTATTTTCAAAGACCGGTCCGGTTCATGTGCTAGCTGTTTCCGTCGAGATGCAGATTTTCATAGATTCTTTGAGCTAGTGACCGGCTGATCCCGTGTACTTTGACGAGGTCGTCGATCCCCGCACCGTGGACTCCCTGCAATCCGCCAAACTGTCTCAACAACTCGCGGCGGCGCTTGGGTCCCAATCCCGGTATCTCCTCAAGCCGGGACGTTTTTCTTGCCTTGGCTCGTTGCTGCCGATGTCCGGTGATGGCAAAGCGGTGCGCCTCGTCCCTGATCTGCTGGATCAGGAGCAAGGCCGGTGAATCTGACGCGAGTATAGTGGGCGTGCTTCTACCTGCCAAGAATAGCTGCTCGCTGCCCGGTTTTCTCGCTCGGCCTTTAGCGACGGCGACGACTTGCAGCCAGTCGAGCTCGAGTTCATCGAGTACGGTGAGTGCTGCCGAGAGTTGTCCCTTGCCGCCGTCCACGAACAGCACGTCAGGCATTGGTACTTCCCCTTTCTTAACGCGTGCGTATCGTCTGCGAAGCGCTTCGGCCATTGCCGCGTAGTCGTCGCCGGCTGCAGCAGGTTTTAAATTGAAGCGGCGGTAATCGCTCTTTAGCGGTCCGGCCGTATTGAAAACGACGCAGGACGCGACGGTCGCTTCACCGGATGTATGACTCACGTCGAAACACTCGAGGCGCTCCGGCGCTCCCTCCAGTTGCAAAACCTCTGCTAATGAATCGAACTGACGACGAATCGTCGCATTGCTTGCTGCCTGAAGTTTGAGTCCCTGTTCTGCATTGGTTCTGGCCATCTGCAGCCAACGAAGCCGATCGCCGCGAACGCGGGCTTTGATCTGCACCTTGTGGCCTGATCGCTCGGACAGACTTTGCTCGAGCAGCTCGCGATCAAAGATATCGGCCTCGATGATGATCTCCGAGGGTGCGTCGCGGCCCAGGTAATACTGCGTCAGGAATCCGCCGAGTATCTGCTTCGTATTCGTCTCGCCACTGATTTTGGGAAAGTGATTTCTGCTGCCGAGCATCGCGCCGTGTCGAATGAACAGAATGGTCACACAGTGGAGGCCAGGATTGGACGCAAGCGCAATGACATCCAGGTCCTGCGCCGTAGTGCGCGTAATGAGTTGCTCGGCCTCGACCTTTTTGAAGCGAGCAATCTGATCGCGGTAGCGGGCGGCATGTTCGTAGTCTTTTTCCTCGGACGCCTGTTCCATGCGTTCGACCAGTGCATTGATCACACTGCGATTTTTTCCCTCGAGAAACAACAGTGCCGCGTTGACGTCCTCAGCGTAGCGGTCTTCATCGATATAGCCGACGCAGGGCGCCGTGCAGCGGCGAATCTGGTATTGCAGGCAGGGTCGGGTGCGGTTCTTGAAGTAGCTGTCCTGGCACTGACGGACGAGAAAAAGTTTTTGTAACTCGTTTAGTGTCTTTCTGACGGCGCCGGT
>CAYLSX010000270.1:0-2356 GCA_964386685.1 uncultured Woeseiaceae bacterium
TCGGCCCGGTTGTTCTACTTTGATCTCGGTATCAGTCAAGGTCTAATCCCATTCAGGCTGCAAGGATCGCCCTTGCACCTTCCGCATCGCGATGCATTTGCTCCACGAGGTCCTTGACCTCGTCGAACTTCAATTCGCTTCTTAAGCGTGCCACGAAGTCTACATGAATGTACGTGCCGTAGATGTCTTCGTCAAAATCGAAAATGTGTACCTCGAGTATCGGCTTGGTTCCACCGAATGTCGGTCGCGTACCGACACTGGCGACGCCGTCCAGCGATTCGCCGCCGAGGCCCGATACGCGCACTGCAAAAATTCCCATGACAGCACTTTGCCTGCGTCGCAGATTGACGTTGGCCGTTGGGAAACCCAGTTCCCTGCCCAGGTGATCGCCTTCGATCACCTTGCCAGACATCCTGTAAAGCCGACCGAGCAGCCGTGCCGCATGATCGAGTTCACCAGCCCAGAGCGCCTGGCGAATCGCGGTGCTGCTGACGCGCTCGCCGTCTTCGAGGACGCTGGTTACCTGATGAACATCAAACTGCAGCGCTCTTCCGGCTCGCTGCAGATGTCCGATGTCGCCCTGGCGCCCCTGTGCAAAGCGAAAATCGTCACCGATGACCAGATGCCTGATGTTAAGCGACTGGATCAGAAGTTGTCGTATAAAGGTATCCGCCGCAATGTTCTTCATTTGCTCGTCGAATCGCGGGCAATAGAACAGGTCGATGCCGTAGTCGGCAAGCGCTTCATATTTTTCCCGAAACCGCATCAGCCTGGCCGGTGGACTCGAAGAAGAGAAATACTCCTTGGGCGTGGGCTCGAAACTCATCACGACCGATGGCACGCCGTCCGCGGCAGCTTTTTGCAGCACCGTATCCAGTAGTTTTCGATGCCCCAGGTGCACGCCGTCGTAGGAGCCAATCGTGGCAGCACTGCCATTGCGAAGCAGCTCGAATGGAACGTTGTCGGGTCTGCGTGCCAGGTACATCTATGTCGGCCTCAATCTGAGATTCGAGGGTCGCAGCCCCAGCAACAACAGGACCACAAAATACACGGCCATGCCGGCAACGATGGTGGCGGAGAGCCGTACGAGTCTGTCGATCACCGACGCCGCGATCCACCAATCGAGTGACTTTTCCATGGCGAAAAGACAAAGCGTCATAACGACGATCGCGGCACCGACTTGCAGCAATAGCCTGCCCCATCCCTGGCCATGCGTTAGTACGCCGTCACGTCGAAGCCCACGATAGAGCAGCCATGCGTTAATGATTGCCGACACCGAAATTGCCAAAGCGAGACCGGCATGGGTGCCTTCATATTCTGCGCGAGTAAGCACGTAGGCAAGAACCACACTCAGAACGAAATTGACTGCGAGTGCAATGAGCCCGAATCTCACCGGTGTGCGTGTGTTCTCGCGGGCGAAGTATGCCGGCGCCAGAATCTTGACGTAGGAAAAGCCGACAAGTCCAAACGCGAATGCCTGTAAAGCCAGAGCTGTCATGCGCACATCGAATACCGTGAACTCGCCGCCGTAAAAAATGCTCGCGACAAGTGGTTCCGCCAGGACGATCAAGCCGATGGCTGCCGGCACGGCGACCAGCAATACCAGTTTCATCGACCAGTCGACTGTCTCCGAGAATTCACGGCTTGATTCATTGGCGTGCTGGCGTGACAGGTAGGGCAATGTGACCGTCGCAAGCGCAATGCCGAACAGTCCCAGCGGAAACTCCATGAGGCGATCGGAAAAATACAGCAGGCTGATTTTTCCGACGCCGAGCAGGGACGCGATGATGCCGCCCAATAGCACATTGATCTGCGCGACCGACGATCCGAAAATCGCCGGCAACATCAGCCTCGTGACCCGTTTTACGCCAGCGTGATTGGGATTCCATCGAGGTCTCGGAACGGCGCGAATGCGTGCAAGAAACGGAATCTGAAAAACGAGCTGTATCAGACCTGCCGCGAACACCGCATAAGCGAGCGCCATACCGGGCTCTTCAAGCGTTGGCGCCAGGTACAGCGCAGCGGCGATGAGCACTACGTTGAGTATCACCGGTGTGAACGCGGGCACGGCGAACCTGCCGTAGGTATTTAGAATGCCGCCGGCGAAAGCCGTCAACGAGATGAACAGCAAATACGGAAAGGTGAAGCGCAGCATCGCCGTCGCGAGATCGAATCGACCGTCCTCGCCAATGAATCCGGGCGCCACCATCGCGACAAGTACCGGCGCCGCGACAACACCGACCAGCGAAACCAGGAACAGGATCAGGCCAAGGGTGCCTGCAACCGAGTCGACCAGTTCTCTGGCCTCATCGTGATCGTGTTTCTCACGATAACGCGCCATGACCGGCACGAACCC
>CAYLSX010000271.1:0-2327 GCA_964386685.1 uncultured Woeseiaceae bacterium
CACTCGGGTCGATTCTGTCCATGTGGAGAATGGCATTGCCATGCAACTGCTCGGCAGAAAAATCCACCGTCAGATCGAGATCGATGTGACGAGTTATAAATTGATCCGTATTCGCGAACGAAAAATAGTCGTGCGACGGGTCGTAGGTGTCCTGAGAACACGCTGATACCAGGATTGTGAGAGCAGTCAATGAGAGAGTAGCGCGTCGCATGTATGGGCCTCTGCCTTGGATAAGTCGGGATATTATGCTGAGGCATCGAATAATGGGCAGATGAGCCGATTGGTGCAACCACGACTGATAAATCCGAGATGTCGATTTAGCGATGATCGACGCCGAACACGGAATGTATAATGCGTCGTCCAGCAGCGGAAACGATATGACCCTTTTCTCCGAACTGAAGCGCCGTAACGTATTCAGGGTAACAATTGCCTATCTGATAGGCACATGGCTGCTGTTACAGGTAGTTGATGTGGTTGCTCCGATTCTTGTGCTGCCGCCGTGGGTCGGCAAGCTCGTCTTGTTCCTGCTGGCCCTCGGGTTCATACCAACACTCTTGTTTTCCTGGGCCTTCGAAATTACGCCTGGAGGCCTCAAGCGGGAAAGCGAGATTGATCGCGATGCTTCCATACCGCATCAGACTGCCCGCAAGCTTGATTACGTGACCATCGGCATGGTTGTGCTCGCGCTCGCAGTGTTTTCGCTGGATCGGTTTGTGCTTCCGCAAAATGGGGATAGCTCCATCGCCGAAGAGCGCGAGGATGTAGCGCCTGCCTCCGGGTCGGTCGACCTTGTGAAGCCGACAATTTCCGCTGTGTCCAAGAAAGCGTCTATTGCCATACTGCCGTTCGCGAATCGAAGCAACAGGGATGAGGATCAGTTCTTTACCGACGGTATTCACGATGACGTACTGACGCATCTGGCCAACATCGGCTCGATGAAAGTGATATCCCGCACCTCGGTGATGCGCTACCGCGATACAGATACACCAATTCCTGAAATCGCCGCTGAACTTGGCGTCAAAAATATTCTCGAGGGGAGTATTCAACGGGCCGGTAAACAGGTTCGAATTACGGTACAGCTGATCGAGGCTGCAACCGACGATCATTTGTGGGCAGCGAGTTACGATCGTGAGCTCACCGCCGAGAATCTGTTCGCTATCCAGACCGAAATTTCCCGTGAAGTGGCCGAAGCCCTGCGACTCGAGTTAACCGGTGCCGAGAAATCACGCATAAGCCGCATTCCAACCAACAGTCTGGAGGCCTACCAGGCCTACCTGCTTGGACGCGACTATTTTCGTCGTCGCAGCGCAGTGGAATTTCTGGATAACGCAATTGAGCAGTTCAACATCGCGATCAAGCTGGAGCCCGATTATGCCGAAGCATACTCAGGTCTGGCGGCGGCGTACGCGGTTATAACCGGTTATCAGGCTGAGCCCGACCCTAGTGCGTTCGACAAATCCAAAGCATTTGCAGAGAAAGCCATCGAATTGAATCCGGAGTTGGCCGAGCCTTACGCCGTGCTCGGTATCTACTATCGATACTTGAGGCCGAGTAATGCGGCGCTATCGGAAGAGTATCTGGCTCGTGCGGTCGAGATGGCGCCGAATAATGCGACCATTCATCTCTGGCAGGGGACCACGAGAATGACCATGGGGTACCTCGAGCGAGCTCACGAGAGTCTTTTGACAGCGAGGGAGCTTGATCCTGCAGGGCCGTTAATCGCCGGTTGGCTTGCGGAAAGCTACGTTGCCCAGGACGATTATCCAGCCGCCTTGAAACAGTATCGGTCCGCCGTCGACATTGGTGTCAACTTCAGTATTACGTTCCTGTTGGGCATTGCGGAATTGCAAATATTGACAGGTGACATAGACGCCGCCGAAGAGACTTTGACTGAATTCTTTGGTACTGACGCAGTGCGGCCATGGTTGGATGTATACATTCCTGCACGCGTGAACGGCACAAATCTGGACGAAGCGAAGGCGTTAATCGAAAAGCTCAATACCGAAAATCAATACAACGATCAATTCTGCGTTTTTATGCTAGCCGCCATCGGCGCCAACGATGAAGCTCTGGATATTCTCTGGGAGAATGCCGACATCGAAGACGATATTATAAAAAACGCGTGGCTGTGGCCGCATTTCGACGGCGTACGTCAGCTGCCAGGCTTCAAAAAGTTAGTGGAACACTACAATCTGCCAAATGCGTGGCGCGAAATGGGCTGGCCGAAATTCTGTCATGCAGTCGGCGAGGAAGACTTCGCGTGTGAGTGACACCGTGTTGCGCGGCTAACAATAAATATTAAAGCAAAGCTGATAATCACCGCGGGA
>CAYLSX010000272.1:0-2326 GCA_964386685.1 uncultured Woeseiaceae bacterium
GCAGGACACAATGGCCTGGTCTGCGCTGCCTATTTGGCGCAGGGCGGTCAGCGTGTGCTTGTGCTCGAGGCTTCCGATACATCTGGCGGGCTCGGCGCAAGCCGTGAATTCCACCCCGGATTTCACGCATCCGTTGCGCACACGGTCAGCCATTTCTCCCGAAAAATAGCCGACGATCTCAAACTATCGTCGCATGGTTTTGAGACGACATCGAATCCATTGCCAACAGTCGGTCTGAGTGCCGATCACGAGCATGTTGTCGTGCAGCAGGACACTGTGAGCGGCACCAGTGCCGACGACGCGCAGAGCTATCAAGACTTTAGGGCACTCATGCAGCGTTTTACCGATGTGTTGAAGCCTTTCTGGCTCAAAACGATGCCGCGAATCGGCACCAGCAGCCTCGCCGACATGATGACCTTTGCACACATCGGCCTCAACCTTCGGCGCATTGGCAAGAAAGATATGCGGGAATTCTTGCGGGTCGTCTCTCTTCCCGCCCGCGACCTCATGGATGAGTATTTTGACAACGAGCTCCTCAAGGCAACGTTGAGCTGGGACGGACTCATCGGTTCGAAATTGGCGCCACGATCGCCCAACGCCGCCGTGCTCATGATGCTCTATCGCATGGCGGGCGAATCCGGGGGCGCCCATGCTGTTGCGGCGGGCGGGGTTAACGCCCTGGTCGAATCGCTGTGTGCAGCGGCTATAACAGCAGGCGCTGAAATCAGGAACAGCGCCATTGTCAGTCGCATCCTGATCGCAGGCAGCGCCGATGGACTGGTGGCAAATGGTGTGCAGCTGCTCGATGGAGAGAAGATCGAGGCTGATCGCATTATCTCGGCGACTGATCCACAACAAACCTTTTTCGACCTGGTCGGCGTCGAGCACCTGGAAATCGGTTTCACAAACAGGATTCGTCGATTGCGATGTGACGGCTACGTCGCGAAATTGCACCTCGCGCTAAATTCGTTGCCGGAATTCGAAGGGCTCGAACAAGCCAACGGTCGCATGATAATCGCACCGGATATGGACGCTATCGAGTTCTCATTTGATTACGCCAAATATGGCGAATGTCCGGCGCAACCGGTGATGGAAATCGTGCTTCCCAGTGTGCACGACGCGACGCTCGCACCCGACGGGCAACACGTGTTGTCCGCTCATGTCATGTACGTGCCGCACCGATTAAAAGGCGGTTGGACGGATGCTGCTCGTGATGAGATCTGCGAACGGGCAATCGACACCATTGCGCAATATGCGCCGCGCATCCGCGATCAAATTGTTCACCAGGAGTTTCTTACGCCGTCCGACCTTGAACGCGACTATCGCGTGACGGGCGGCCACTGGCACCACACCGAATTTGCGATGGATCAAATGCTCATGATGCGGCCGACCTATGAAGCTGCCCAGTACGACACGCCGATACCGGGCCTTCACCTGTGTGGTGCGGGCTGCCACCCGGGCGGCGGAATGATGGGCGGCGCAGGACACAACGCTGCACGCGAGATTCTGCGATGAAAACGTGCGATGACTAACTACGACGCAATCATTATCGGCGCGGGTCATAACGGCCTGACGAACGCTGCCTACCTGGCGAAAGCCGGGCTGAACGTCGTCGTGCTGGAAAAAAATGACTATATCGGCGGTGCATCCGTAACCCGGGAAATGCACGAGGGCTGGCACTACTCGAGCTGTTCGTATGTCTGCAGCATGATGCGGCAGGCATTGCATCGCGACCTCGACCTCGGTCGGCATGGCTTGCTGCTGGTGCCCTACCTCGGCACCGTTAACTTCGGCGATACGGACGACAGACTGTTTGCCTATCACGACGAAGAAGCGGCGCACCTCGAGCTAAAGCGGCACTCTCCACACGATGCAGACGCAATGCATCGCTTTCAGGCGGACCTGACGCGCTACGCGCAGCTTATCCGCAAGACCCTGCTTCGTACGCCGCCCGATCCGACCTCGTTTCGACCGCGGGACATCCGCGAGCTCCTGTTTCTCGCCAAACAGTTCTGGGCCCTGGGCGAAAAGGAAATTTACGAGTATGTCCGTTTCTTCACGATGAGTGCCGCCGAGTATCTCGAGGACTATTTCGAGGACGACCTGATAAAGGCCGCGATGGCCGGCCCGGGCATTATCGGCACGGCACTGGGCGTCTATTCGCCTGGCTCCTCTTATATCTTGCTGCATCATGTCATGGGTGATGTCGACGGCAGTATCGGCGCATGGGGTCTCGCGCGTGGCGGCATGGGCGCCATTTCCGATTCCATTGCTGCTGCGCTTAAGGAGCACGGTGGCGAGGTCCGCACCAATGCCGGCGTGCAAC
>CAYLSX010000273.1:0-2297 GCA_964386685.1 uncultured Woeseiaceae bacterium
GGCTGAAAGTACGGGGTTCGGCCACGGCGCAGAATTTCATGTTCTGCTGCCATCGGCCCACGGAGGCTAGAGAAGTGAACACGCACCATCATGAAGAACGCATTCGCATACTGATCGCGGATGACGACGAACATATTCTGGAATGCTATCGCGAAGCGTTCGAAGAATCGGAACAGACTGACCATGTTCAGGTGGTCGATGCGCTTGCGGCAGAATTGTTCGATCCCGAAACCGATATCGAGGACGCGCCGAAATTTGAAGTCGTTGCCTGCAACCAGGGCGACGATGCGATCTCGATTGCAACCGAGGCAGCCGACGAAGGGCACCCGTTTGATGTGATCATTCTGGATGTTCGCATGCCGCCCGGTATCGACGGCGTGGAGGCCGGCAGCCAGATTCGCAAGCTGGATCCGGATGTCCAAATCGTATTCGTGACTGGTTTCTCCGATGTACCACGGGATGAACTCGAGCGGCGGGTGCCGCCACCGATGAAGTTGCACTACTTCAACAAACCTTTGTCATTCGTAAAGTTGGCGAAAGACATCGCCGGCATGGTTAAAGCGCACTAGTTGCTGCGGCAAGGACGCCATCGTGAGTAAATCGGATACCTCGCTGAATCGAGTACTTGTCGTCGACGATGACGCCATGCTCATCGGCGAGTACCTGCGGTGCCTTGGTGCCGGTTTCGAACCGGACTGTGCTACCACGACACTCGGTGATCTCGAGAAAGTGTTGTTCGGCGAAGAAACCGATGAGCGAGGCGCAGCAAAATTCGATGTCCGGTCATGCGATCAGGGCAACGTGGCGGTGGACGCAGTCAGGGAGGCCGTTGCGAACGGCAGTCCATATTCAATCGTGTTTCTCGATATCCGCATGCCGCCCGGTATAGACGGGATCGAGGCGGCCAAGCAGATTCGCAAAATCGATCCGAACGTCAATATCGTTATCGTCACCGGATCGGTCGGCACAGAACCGAAGGATCTCGGTAAACAGGTGCCGCCCGCGGACAAGGTCTTCTTTTTCAGAAAGCCTTTTCACGCGATCGAATGTCGCCAGCTTGCCGCCGCACTTTGCGGCAAATGGCACGCCGATCTGGCTCTGCGCCAGGCTAACGAAGTTCTCGAGCAGCGAGTGGCCGAGCGTACGGCGGCCTTGCACAAGCTGGCGTACTTCGACCCGGTTACGGAAATGCCAAATCGCCTCAAGCTGCTCGAGCACCTTCAGTTCATGATCGACAATTCGGAGGGAGCGGAGGGCGATACTGCCGTGATCCTCCTCGACATCGAACGCTTCAGCTTTCTCAACGAGACCATGGGCTACGACGCGGGAACCGAGCTGTTGCAGGCTATTGGCGCCCGATTGAAGGAGATGCTGGACAAGCGCAAAGACGGTTACAAGCCGGTCGTCGGCCGATTCGGGGCTGATGAGTTCGCCTGCCTGATCCCGTCAATCGCAAATAACGACGCGATGCAGGAACTGGTGCTCGAATTGAAGAAAGCGGTCGAAGTACCGTTCCTGATCGGCGGAAGAGACCTGTATCTGAAAGCGAGTATAGGCGTCGCCTGGCATCCCGCACACGGTGCCGACGCGAAAACCGTGTTTCGATGCTCGGAAGCGGCCCTGCATCGATCGATGCGGCGATTGGAAAGCGGTATCACCTACTATCACAGTGAAATGCGATATCGCGCGCGCCACAAGTTCGACATGGAGGCAGAGCTCAGGACCGCAATCGATAGCGGCCAGATCATCGCTTACTTTCAGCCGCAGCTTTGTTTGAAAACAGGCCGCGTGGCAGGCGTGGAGGCGTTGGCTCGCTGGACCAGGCCGGACGGCACCATGGTGCCGCCAAATGACTTCGTACCGCTCAGCGAAGAGATGGGTATCTCGGACGTGCTGTTTCAGGCGATTCTGACCAACGTTTGTGGTGCGGTCGCGACCTGGCGGGCTGACGGCGAATGGGATATTCCCGTCAGCGTCAATCTTTCGGCGCACCAGTTACGCAACGACAAGCTTGTCGAGATGATCAGGACGATCATGCAAGACAACGGCGTCGAAGAAAATATGATCAACCTCGAATTGACGGAGACCGTCTTGCTCGAGGATTTGACGATTGCCAAACCCGTGCTGAGAGACCTGTCCAAGTATGGGGTCGGCATTCATATCGACGACTTTGGAACCGGCTACTCCTCACTGAGTTATCTGGCCGAGCTTCCCGTGCAGACGCTCAAAATAGACCAATCCTTCGGCGCGAAACTGACGGAGTCGGAGACCAATGCCCGCGGCGTGCAGGCGGTCAT
>CAYLSX010000274.1:0-2222 GCA_964386685.1 uncultured Woeseiaceae bacterium
GTGAATCGGTGCTTGAGTCGATCAACTGGGCGGTGATTCTTACCCGGTCACCCGCTCTGCGCACACTTCCCTCGAGCACAGTATCGACGCCCAGTTCTTTGGCGACGGTCGGGATGCTGACTTCCTTGCCCTTGAACATGAACGAAGAGGTTCTGGAGGCCACTCGTAGTTTCGGCAGCTTAACCATCAGGTTGAGAATCTCTTCAGATATCCCGTCGCTGAAATACTCATTTTCGACGTCACCGCTCAAATTAACGAACGGCAATACGGCAATGGATTTCCTGCCGTCAACTCCAAGCGGGGACTGGTCAATTTGGTTTATTACTTCAACACTCTCGGCCGAAGCAGCGGCGTCTTGTCGGGAATCTACGCCGGCATCGTCAGTGCTGGCAGTTCGATGTACACCACCCGGTCCGATATCAAAGGCCCAGGCAAGTACGATAGCGATGACGAAGCCGAGGGCAACGAGAACGGTGACCAGCTTGACCGTCCAGTCCGGCAGACCCAGATTGGGCGATATCGTGGAGGTGACTTCAATAACGATCCAGCCGCCAATGGCATACAACACGACGACTCGGACTACGCGGCGTCGGTTCAACTCGGCCCAAAAGGCAGCTACGGCGCTTTGCTGAGGTTGATCACTCATTCTGTCTTTTTGACCTATTGGACCAAACGCCGATGATACAGGCATATGTTCTGACGCGGAACGCTGAAATAGCGGGGGCCGAACCGCGGCGTTCGGGACGAGTCGATCGACACTTATGAGAGTGATGAGCAAGACCTTCGGTTCGACCCTGATTTCTCGTCGCCATGAGGTGACCGGTCCTCAGTAGCCGCGGGTCAGATCAACAAGATTTAGCAACCGCTCGCCGTGGACGTAGCGGCGGAGGTTCTCTCTGGCAATAATGATGGTGTTGTGCTCACTCAGGTCGGAGAATGATGCCGTATGTGGCGTAATGAATACGTTTGGCATTGTCCACAATTCGTGGTCCTTGGGAAGCGGTTCGGGATTCGTAACGTCGAGGCCGGCGCCACTGAGCTTGCCGCTATTAAGCGCAGCCATCAACGCATCGGTATCCGTCGTTGCGCCGCGGCCAACGCTGATATAGTACGATCCGTCTGTCATGCCATCGAAAAACCCGGCGTTTACAATGCCCCTTGTTGACTGAGTAAGCGGTAATGCGTTGACGACAACATGGGCCTCGCCTGCCAGCTTTGTCATTTCATCGCTCAGACCAACGTAATCGACATAGTCGGGCCCGTTACGACTGGAATTTCTGGTGCCAATAACACGCATGCCGAGATCGTGGGCACGCCGTGCCACCTGGCGGCCGATACCGCCAAGTCCCAGTACGAGCATCGTTTTTCCCGAGACAGACGCCGCCGGCGGCGTATCCGGATTGTCGCGCCCCCAATCCGACTCCAGTTGCGCCGAGTGATGAGCATGCAGGTTGCGTGTCAGTGCCAGCATTAATGCGATGCTGTGTTCGGCGATCGTTTCACTCGCAGCCTTTGCACTGTTAGTGACTATCAGTGCTCTTTCAGTAATATTGGGAATGGACGCGCATCTCTCGACGCCAGCCCAAATTACGTGGATGTAATCCAGATGCTCGCCGGCTTCAATCGCAGCCGGAATGCACCAACCGACGAAGACATCACTGTCGCTCAATTGCGAGAAGTCACCGCGTTTGCGCGAATGTATGAAATCGATGGTCACGCCGTCTACTGCCTCCCGATACCAATCAGCCGAGCCCATGCCGCTTGTCGGGAGGTCCTGGTACAACAAGACCGTGATCAATGACGGTCGGGACCAACCCGGCATGTCGCGGCTGGCGACATCAGACTCACGGATACCGAGCCGCTGGATCAAATCGCCCACGTTGCTGCTTTCGGCAGACCCCTGAATCGGAGCGGCAAGGAAAATGATCAATGTCAGGAGTATTTTCATATTCATTGACTGGTTCCGGTTCTTATCAATCCAGTTGGTAACGATATCTTCGAGTACCGCTATCGGCGACGAGTCGCTGCCAACAACAATGGCGTGAGGCCGACGGGAGCAGCACGTATTTAGTCGAGTCTCGACAATCAATAGTATATTAAGGCAACGCCAGACAAAGTCACCTACCAGTTACACCACCAACTTGGCGGTCGGACTGTTGCGGTCGCCGGTTAATCAATTATGGAACTGACAAAAAGCGAACTCGCGATTCTCGAAGAGGCCT
>CAYLSX010000275.1:0-2212 GCA_964386685.1 uncultured Woeseiaceae bacterium
GACCTGTTCGTTGACGCTTAGTTTTCGAGCGGCAGGAAGCTGTAGTTTTCTTCCAGTTCCAGCATGCGCTCGACGTAATCCTCGGGATGTTCGATTATCACATCGACGATCTCGCCGTTTTCCTCGACCGCAATGATGCGCGGCTCAACGAAGCCTTTGTAGGCAGCGATATTCAAAGGCTCGGCACGTGCCAGGACTTCTTCGTGAATCGCCTGGTCGATTTTCACGCCATAGGTCTCGATCAGATTTTTACCTGCCTCGAAATCTCCCTCGGACTTGATGCGTTGAATCTCCCGAAGTTGCTCGCCGAATATGCCGCGTAAGGCTTCGTAATCCCGGATAACGAAATAGGTCTTGCCGTCATCGACGACTTTTTCGATCACATTGTCTTCACGCCCCATTTCGACCGCCCAGCCGGCGATAAGCTGGCGGTTTCGCATGTGGGCCTCTTCAATGTCGTCACCAAGTTTCACCCGGCGCAATTGCGTCAGCAGTCCATTACGAATGGCGTCGTCAAAGGTAACCTTTCCGACATCGACCGATGGCATCAGCCCGAGTTCGATGAGCTTGGGATCCATGGCGTAATACAGTGCGACAAGGTCGGCGCGTGCTTCTTCCAGCGCGGACGAATAGCTTTTCAAAGTCTCTTTGGGCGTGCCGACACCCGGATTGATCTGGCCGGATGCATGTCCGATGGCTTCATGCATGTCGACATCGAGGAGAGAGGATAGGGCGCCGTATGCCTCTGCGCGCGCTTTCTCCTCATCCGTATGAGTGAACTCGTCGCTCAGGCCGCTCGAGGCCGCGGCAATTTCGTATGCCTCCATTTTGTTGCCGAGCGTGACAGATTTTGAGCCGTGATCCCGGCGAATCCAGTTGGCGTTCGGCAGGTTGATGCCGATCGTCGAGCTATGTGCCATGTCGCCACCCTCCTGGATGACGGTAATTACTTTGGCCGATATGCCGACAACGCTCTTCTTCTTGTGCTCATCCATGAGTGTTGAGTTGTCCTCGAACCACTGTGCATTTGCCCCGATGGTCGAAATGCGATGAGTTGCAACGAGGTCACGCAGTGAGACAACTGATTCCCAGGAGCCGCGATAGCCGATCGCATCGCCGTAGACTTCGGTGAAGCCGTTGACTGCATCGAGTCGCGAATCCGTATCGGCAACCCAGGCGATGTTGTAGGCGTCGTAGTCCTTCAGGTCGCCACTCTTATAATAAGTGACCAGTTTATCGATCCAGTCCTTTTGAAGATCGTTTTCGGCAACAGTGGCCGCCTTCTCGAGCCAATAGACGACCTGCTCGAGTGCCGGGCCATACATTCCGCCGATCTTCCAGATTCTCTCGACGAGTTCGCCATCACTCTTGGTGAGCTGCGAGTTCAGGCCCCATGAAACGGGCCGATCTGGGTCGGCGTTTTCCTTCGCAGCATAAAAAGCGGCAGTTTCGTCAGCAGTCACGTCGCGATAGTAGTTGTTGGCGGAATTGACGACCTGGTCGACCTCGGGATCGAGGGTCACTCTTTTCGGGGCCGTATCCGAGTCGAAGATAGGTGCTTCAAGCATCGCCAATAGCTCATCGACGGTTTGTCCGTCATCGAGCGGCATTTGAGAAGCATCGCTTTCGCTCGCCATCGCGGCGAGTTCGTCCGGCGTAAATTCTGGCAGCATCTTGTCCATTGAGTAATGGTGGTGAATGCCGTTCGCATACCAGACGTGCTTTGCGTATTCGAGTAAATGACCGTAGGCCTCGCTGCTGCGATCGCCGCTATAGCTGCGGACGATGGCGGTCAGCAATTTGCGGATACGCAGGTTGTGGCGGTAATTCTGGTCATAGAGGATGTCTCGACCAGCCAGGGCGGACTGGGACAGGTAATAGGCAAGCTTCTTTTCCTGTAATGACAGCTCGTCGAAGCCCGGTACCTGGTATCGCAGGACCTCTACATCGCCGAAGCGATCTACGTGGACATCAAATTCGGGTGCTGACGTACTTTCGTCAGGTGCTTCTGCCGTATCGGTCGGTGCCTGGCTCGGGCTGCATGCCGCGAGCAGCAATGCTGCGGTAATGGCTATCAATCGTTGCACGGGTATCCCCTCGATTTCTGGTTGGTATTCTGGCGCGAGGCCGAAAAAGGGCCATATTGTCCGTGAAAGGCCGCGGCGTTCCAAGTCATTTGATGCATATCATCCGACTGGCTGGCGTATTTCGA
>CAYLSX010000276.1:0-2198 GCA_964386685.1 uncultured Woeseiaceae bacterium
GCTCCCTGTTTTCCAGCCAGTCGATTAACTCGGCCGCAGGCACGGGTTTGCTCAGGAAATGGCCCTGTGCTTCTTCGCAACCCATGTCGCAAATCTGTCGCAGCGTGTCTTCATCCTCGACGCCTTCCGCGACAACCTTGAGCTTCATGTTGTGTGCAAGCTCGATCGTCGTCTGGACGATTGCCTTGTTCTGATCGTCGGTCATCAGTGTCATGACGAACGATTTGTCGATCTTGATCTCATGCAAAGGCATGTTCTTGATCTGCGCGAGTGATGAATGGCCCGTACCGAAATCGTCCATCGATATTTCGACGCCGATATCGCGCAGGCACTCGAGAACCGCGATAGCGTGATGAATGTCCTGCATAACCGAATTCTCTGTGATCTCTAGCGTCAACCAGTTCGGCGGCACATCATGTTCTTTCAGTAATTGCAGAATGTAGTAGGGCAGGTACTCGTCCTGAAGATCACGAGACGACAGGTTGACGGAAACGCGGAGCGCATGCCCGGAGTCGCGCCAGTCGCGACATTGTTTGACTGTAGCGGCGAGTACGAACCTGGTGAGATGCACGATAGTGCCTGACTGTTCTGCCGCCGGAATGAAGTCGTCCGGGCTCAACCAGCCGAGCTCGCCATGCTCCCAACGGACGAGGGCCTCGGCACCACAAATGGCGCCGTCCGGCAGAGAGATCTTCGGCTGAAAGTGCAGGTGAATTTCATTGCGCTGTATTGCGGGACGCAGATCGTTGACGATTCGAAGCTGGCGCACGTAATGGTCTTCGCGTCCGGCCTCATAAATCATCACGCGCTCTTTGCGCAGGTGGGCTTCACTCCGTGCTATGGATGCGTAACGCAGAATATCGGCTGCGTTGTCGCCGTGGATTGGGAATCCGGAGATGCCGATCTCGGTTTGCAGCGTAATATTGACTCTGTGCAGGGTGACGCCGGCACCAAGAATGCTCTCGATCCGGTCTGCATAAGCAATGGCGTTATCGACATCGCTGTCAGGAAGAACGAGAACGAACTCATTCGTTCCGATATGACCGAGGATTTCTCCCGGGTCCAGATTGACGCGCAGATGCTTTGCGGCGAGTGCGATGACCTCGTCGCTCGCGCTATGGCCGAGAGTCGATGAGATCTCATTCATGCGCGACAGCATGATGGACACGACCGCTACGTCTGCGTCGGCCGACCTCGCGTGTTCGATCGCGCTTGTCAGTCTCTGCATCACCATCGCCCTGTTGGGCAAGTCAGTTAACGGATCGTGCAGCGCCTGGTGGGAAATGCGTTTTTCACGATCCGCAATAGCCGTCCTCATCGCGTTGAAGCTCGATGCGAGTTCACCGAACTCATCGTTGGTCCTCACGTGGATCTTCATGTCGTAATTACCGGAAATCATTCTGCGTGCTGCGACTGTCAGGACTCGCAACGGACTGGCAACAGTCCCGGAGAACCATGCGGCCGCGGTTGCGACGAACACCAACAGCAATGCGGCGAATATAAATAGTCCCTCGCGGGCCTCGGTGTACGGCGCCATCGCTTCCTGGAGAGAACGCTGGAGTACAACGAGTACGTCATTGTCCGTGTGTACGAATGGTGTGCTTAGCGTCAGGCTGGCGAGCCCTGCTTCGTCGATCATATAAATGGAGTTTAGTGGCGTAGCCGGTCCGGCAAGCGTCGGCTCCGCTTCGTCCCTGAAATTGGCATGCCGGGTCGTCGAGATGGTTCCGGCGTTGTCTGCCGAGGTTGAGACTATTGAGACTTCGAGACCGGTCAACCCCCTGATGCGTTGGGTGAGCCGCGAATCGATTCGAAAACCGAGGACAACCCAGGCGATCGCGACAGGTGCGCGAACCGGAACCGTGAATGTGTGATAGGTGTCGCCGTCGAGTACTGCAGTCGATTGCGCGGAAGATTTTTCACGCGCGTTTTCGATTAGTCGAAGATACTCGGTACCGCTTCCGAGCGGTGCGCCATTCGAGCTTGCGACACCCGCGCCGTCGAGGTCGAGCAGCAAGGCAACATCTGCGCCGACCCGTTGACTGTGATTGGCGAGTACCGACTGAATCGTATCTGCGTCACCGGTGGCAGCCGCTTCCTTGAGTCCGAAATCCGCCGCCAGCACTTCGACACTCGCTCTCAATTGCTCGCCCCGACCGGTCAGGAATTCATTTACGACTGCACCACCGATAACGAGC
>CAYLSX010000277.1:0-2120 GCA_964386685.1 uncultured Woeseiaceae bacterium
CCAAGGTCATGGGCGACTGCCTCATGGTTGACGCGGCCAGAATGCACGTTGAGGCCCATCGCCAGATGTGGATCGCGAATGAGCGCTTCCACCCAGCCCAGGTCTGCTAGTGACTTGACGAACGGCAGGGTGACGTTGGTAAGTGCAAACGTCGAAGTTCTCGGTACGGCGCCGGGCATATTGGTGACGCAATAGTGTACGACGTCATCGACTACATAGGTTGGTTCCGCATGCGTCGTTGGCCGGCTGGTCTCGAAACATCCACCCTGATCGATGGAGATATCGACAAGAACCGAGCCCGCACGCATTTGTTTCACATGCTCTGCGGTAACCAGCTTCGGCGCAGCAGCACCTGCAATTAATACTGCACCAACAACCAGATCGGCGTCGGTTACACACAACTCGATTGAATGTTTTGTTGAGTACTCGGTATGAACCCGACCACCGTAGATGTCGTCGATCTCTCGAAGTCTGGGCACCGAACGATCGATGATCGTGACCTGCGCACCAAGGCCGATCGCCATTTCTGTCGCGTTGGTGCCGGCGATTCCGCCGCCAATGATGACTACCTTGCCCGGCGCAACGCCGGGAACGCCACCAAGTAATACGCCTCGGCCGCCGTTGGCCTTTTGTAGCGCGTATGCACCTGCCTGAATTGAAAGCCGTCCTGCAACCTCACTCATCGGTGTCAACAATGGCAACGAGCCGTCTTCCGCCGTGACGGTTTCATAGGCGATCGCTGTAGTTCCTGAATCGACCAGCGCCTTGGCTTGCTCGGGGTCCGCAGCGAGATGGAGATAAGTAAATAAAACCTGATCCGGACGCAGCATGGCGCACTCGTTCAACTGCGGCTCCTTCACCTTTACGATCAGATCTGCCTCAGCGAAAACCGATTCCGCTTTTGCAACAACTGTCGCGCCGGCTTTCTCATAGTCCGCATCTGTCATGCCGATGCCGACTCCGGCATTCGTCTCAACGATGACTTCGTGACCATCGTGTACGAGCTCGCGGACGCCTGAGGGCACCATGCCAACGCGGAATTCCAGGGTTTTGATTTCCTTTGGTATGCCGATCTTCATGTCGCTTTCTCCAAAGCATTGTTTGTGGTAATTCAGCAGGATACCGCCACCTGAGCGCAATTCACTTGCCGAATGACTGACAAAATGGGTAAAAAGTGGCAGAATATTGCGTATTAATATCTCTATACGCAATAAACCACTATGAAACTCGATAAATTCGATAGATCGATCCTGAGTACATTGCAGAAGGATGGGCGCATCAGCAACGTCGATCTGGCGGAGCTGGTGAGCCTGTCTGAATCCGCCTGCCTGAGACGAGTTCGGCGCCTGGAGGAAAAGGGCTTTATCGAAAGATACGCCGCACTGCTGGACCAGCGACAGGCCGGGCTCTCGGGCAATGTCTTCGTACACATAGCTTTGCACCGAGAAGAACAGAGCGAGCTTGCCGCGTTCGAGGCTGCAGTGCAGAACCTGCCCGAGGTGATGGAGTGTTACCTGATGACCGGGGAGTTTGATTACCTGCTTCGCGTCGTCGTATCCGACATGGCTGATTTTGAGCGCGTGCACAACGAGTCATTGACGCGCCTGCCAGGCGTTGCACGAGTGAATTCCAGTGTCGCAATTCGGACAGTTCGGAAAACAACGGAACTGCCTTTGGCGTGAGTTTTGACATGCAATTGTTGCGCGCGTACGGTTTGATGACCTTCGTGCTGGATAATTACAATGGTTTCTTCTGAGGCAGCCGCTCGAACCGGCGACCCGCTTATTTCACTAGTCGAACGCTATCAGCATGTTCGTGCTGCGACGCTTTCGCTGTGCGAACACCTGGAACCCGAAGACTATGTCGTGCAGAGCATGTCGGACGTCAGCCCGACGAAGTGGCATCTCGCGCACGTCACCTGGTTTTTCGAGCGCTTCGTTCTCAAGGAATACTCGAAGACCTATGACTGGTTTAACGAGGACTTCGATTACGTCCTGAATTCCTATTTTTATACCGTCGGCGGAGTGTACCCACGACCGGATCGGGGCCTGCTGACGCGCCCGACGGTGAACGAAGTCATCGCCTATCGCGAATACGTCGACAACGCGATGCTCGATCTG
>CAYLSX010000278.1:0-2114 GCA_964386685.1 uncultured Woeseiaceae bacterium
GAGGAATGGAAAGTCGGTTTCGCGTTCTTTTTCTAGTAGTAACGATGCTTGCCCTCTCGGCGTGCGGCACCAATGGCTTTCTTGGCATCGGCGGCAAGAAGTCGGCGCCACCGCCGTCCGGGGCGCCTGCGCCTGAGCAAGTCATCGATCCGGACGTCGAGCGTCGCGAGATCAAGGAACCGGCGATCGACGCCGAGGATTTTGAGATCGGCGCTTACTTCGGGATTATGAGCATCGAAGATTTTGGCTCCGATCTTGTCTACGGCATCCGTCTCGCCTACCACATTACAGAAGGCTTCTTCCTCGAGGGGAGCGTCGGGCGGACCGAAGCAGGCCTGACGAGTTTTGAAGTGCTGAGCGGCGGTGCACCGATTTTGTCGGATAGCGATCGGCAATTTACTTATTACAACCTCAACGTCGGCTACAACATCTTGCCCGGCGAAGTATTCCTCGGCGAGTCACGCGCCTATAACACCAATCTCTATCTGATAGCCGGGCTCGGCTCGACCCGCTTCGCCGGAGACGACCGATTTACGGTTAATCTCGGCGCCGGCTATCGATTCCTGCTGAACGATTCCGTGGCCCTGCATCTGGATTTTCGCGACCACCTTTTCGACATCGACCTGCTCGGCGAGGAAAAGACCGTCCATAACCTGGAAGGACACTTCGGCTTCACGGTGTTCTTCTGAGGCAGGGGTCACGGTTCGGCGTCTGGGCCCACGTTATTCTTGGAGCATGAGGATGAAAATAAGCCTGATATCCCGAATTTTTCTGACCACGTCCCTTTTGGCTGTGTTGTCTGCCTGCAGCCCGATTGAGCCCTGGGTTAAGCCCTACGAGCGGGACCGGCTGGCGGATCCGATCATGGCACTGGATCCCGATCCCGTATCCACGGCCTATATCCATCACGTTTTCGAAGCTCGCGAGGGTGCTCGTGGCGGCGAGGGCAGTGCCGGCGGCGGCTGCGGCTGTAACTAGCATGCATCTTCGACGCGCCAGCATTACTGTCGTCGTTTTGCTTCTGGTCACGGCCGGAACAGCGACCGCTGGCGTGTTACCCGATGATCGTGGAGATATTCTTTATCATCTCTATGACGGGGGTGGCGTCGAAATCTCCGGGCCTTCCATATTGGTGAGGAAGAGAGTCGGCAGGAGTGTATCCCTGGTCGCGAATTACTATGTCGACATGGTCAGCTCGGCATCGATCGATGTCGTAACGACGGCAAGTCCCTATACCGAAGAACGTGAACAGATGTCGCTTGGCATGGACTATCTGCGCGGCAATACGACGATGAGCATTTCCTATACCAATAGTGAGGAAAGCGATTTCATCGCCGATTCTTATAGTTTCAGTGTCAGCCAGGATATGTTTGGCGACCTGACCACACTGACGCTGGCTTATTCACTCGCCAATAACGAAGTTGGCCGGTCCGACGACGATACGTTTGTACGCTATGCAGATGCCCAGTTCTATTCGATTGGTTTGACGCAAATCCTTACGCGCAACCTGATCATGGGACTGAATGTCGAGACCATTACCGACGAAGGATTTCTGAACAACCCGTACCGATCGGTTCGTTATTTCGATCCGGCCAGTCCGATCGGCTACAGTTACGAAGCCGAGCTCTATCCGAACACGCGGACGAGCACGGCCGTCGGCCTTCGGGCGCGTTACTACCTGCCATGGCGTGCAGCGCTTCAGGGCGAGTACCGTTTCTACACCGACACCTGGGGAATTTTGTCGCACACGGGCGCGATCAGCTATACGCATCCGTGGGGACCGTTTACTTTTACCGGCAAGTATCGTTTCTACACACAGAATCAGGCGGATTTTTACCAAGACCTTTTTTCGCGATCGGAAGCAACAAACTTCCGTGCTCGAGACAAGGAGCTAAGTCAATTCGTCAGCCAGGCTTTCCGCCTGCAGGCGAGTTACAAAGTATTCACCGACTGGAGCTTCTTCAAGAAGGGTACGGTCAACTTTGTCTATGACGAGCTTTTGATCGACTACGATAATTTCAGAGACCTGACGACCGGAGCACTCGTAGGCCAGGAGCCGCTCTACACGCTCGAAGCCGGCGTCTACCAGCTGTTTTTCTCTCTCTGGTTCTGAA
>CAYLSX010000279.1:0-2104 GCA_964386685.1 uncultured Woeseiaceae bacterium
AACCTTGGGGACCCCACGACATCGGTGGCCAGACGGCTGGTCCAATCGATCTGAGTGAGCATGATACTGCGCACTGGGAATGGCAGGTCGACGCCATGATACGACTGGCTTTCACAAAGGGCTTGATCAGTGATTTTGCGGAGCTTCGCGACGGTATTGAGCAGCTGTCACCGGAAGACTATGACAAGCTGAGTTATTACGAGCGTTGGGCAAGCTCCCTTGCATACATACTGCGCTCAAAAGGTTTGCTCACGGAGCAGGCCCTGAGCGACAAGGTGGCGCAGATACGTGCACGACAGGAAGCGGAAGGCCTTCGATGACTGAGCCTCGCTTTGTTGTAGGCCAACGCGTTCGCATCGCTGACCGTACGCCGCCACTGCATCACCGCGTCCCGTCCTATGCGAAAGGGCGGACTGGTGTCATCGAGCGAGTATCCGGCATGCATCCCGATCCCGAGCGATGTATCCGCGGTGACGGCAAGCCATTCCAACGCATTTACCGGGTGTGCATACCGCAATCTGATCTGTGGGATTCATACGATGGTTCCGATGGTGACAATCTGGAGATCGAGATCTTCGAACACTGGCTGGAGGACGCGGAATGACAGACCACGACGATCACGATCACTCGCGTACTTTTCAGCCCGATCATCCGGAGCCGACAAGCGATGCAGCGCTGGTAGGGCTGGCCCTGAGAGAGCTCCTTATCGAAGGTGGCCACTATACGGCCGAAGAAGAGCAGGCCGTCATCGCAAACATGCAGGGCGCTTCTCCCGAGAATGGTGGGAAAATTGTCGCCCGCGCATGGACGGATCCTGACTACAAACAGCGCCTGCTGGAAAACGGTGCCGAGTCTATCAAGGAGCTCGGGTTCGAGCTGGAGCCGTATGAGTTCACCGTGATGGAAAATACCGATCGGGTACACAATGTAATTGTCTGCACACTTTGTTCCTGTTATCCGCGGGCGCTACTGGGCATGTCGCCGGCCTGGTATAAATCCAAAAGTTACCGGTCACGCGTAGTCCGGGAACCGAGGGCCGTGCTATCAGAGTTCGGCGTAAGTCTCACAGACGATATCGATGTTCGTGTTCACGATTCCACCGCGGAGCTACGTTACATGGTGCTCCCGCAACGTCCCGACGGAACGGATGACTGGTCGGAGATTGATCTCGCGGCGTTGATTACA
The DNA here is from genome assembly GCA_964386685.1 of uncultured Woeseiaceae bacterium. Classification (GTDB taxonomy): domain Bacteria; phylum Pseudomonadota; class Gammaproteobacteria; order Steroidobacterales; family Woeseiaceae; genus JACZWL01. Next base: position 1,186 of record CAYLSX010000279.1, read on the forward strand.
CGCGATTCATTGATTGGCACGCAACGGGAACTGGTTTCCGGATAAATCGATCACCGGGTTCTCCGGATACAAGAAAGCGCACGGCACCCATCCGTCCTTGATCGGTGCATCGGCCGAATGTGTAACGTTCAGGGCCAGCAATTCAGGCAACAAATGCGTATGCGGGCCTTCCGGCGTTTTGTCATCGGTATGTTCGCCGCCGATAGCCTGATATACCTCGATACGCCCGAGTTGGGTTGTCACGACGCGGTGCGGCTGGGACTCGAGCAGCTTTGGAAAAACCGGGGAACCATGCTCGAAGATGCTTGCCCCGCAGTGCTCGCGCAAGAAATCGATCAGGTTCGAATCGTCGGTTCGGATACAGAAATCAAGTTGGAAGCATCCGCTGCCCAGTGAAGAGACACCGAGATCGAACAGAATTGCATCGCGATGGTCATCATCAATCGCCGCGTGATCCGCTCCCAACTCGGTCAGAACCTTGTTGGCCGACATTGAAGACGACTCTTCCGGCAAACACAATGCGATGTGTTGCGAAGCCCCCCCGCCGTGACTGCTGAACTTCTCATACGCGCAGATACCGATATCCTCTCGTGGCTCGATGCGGATACCACCTCGCGGCGTGCTGCGAGTCAATTTATTTGAGTTGCCGGTAGCTATGGACTCACCGGCATCCTGAAAGAATTCGGCCACGGCGCCATAGCTGCCCATGCTCCAGGCGCTGCTAGTATTATTCAGGTGCTCACGAACGAGCTCGTCGACAATAGTCATGAGTTGAGGTTGATCACGACGACAATGGTCGTAGTCAGGCACCGACTGACGGATCATCACGCAGGTCTCTTATTTTCTTTTGAACACTGCTGAATAGCGCTTCCCGGAGGCCCAGCAGCTTGAATACCTCGACGATGGTGAAGAAGGGGGC
>CAYLSX010000280.1:0-2090 GCA_964386685.1 uncultured Woeseiaceae bacterium
ATCGTGCGTATTCACGGACTGGCCGACGCGCGTTACGGTGAAATGCTCGAGTTCCCACAGAACACATTCGGCATGGCACTCAATCTAGAGCAGGACTCGGTCGGCGCTGTTGTACTCGGCGATTACAAACACATCTCCGAGGGCGATACGGTCAAGACGACCGGGCGCATTCTCGAAGTGCCCGTTGGCGAGGCGTTGCTGGGCAGGGTCGTCGATGCACTCGGGGCGCCGATAGACGGCAAGGGACCGATAGAGACCGATCAGTTTTCGCCGATCGAGAAAGTCGCGCCGGGCGTGATTGAAAGACAGTCCGTCAGCCAACCAGTACAAACCGGACTGAAATCGATCGACGCAATGGTTCCAATCGGTCGCGGTCAGCGCGAGTTGATCATCGGCGACAGGCAGACGGGTAAAACGGCTGTTGCTATCGACACCATCATCAATCAGCGCGGCACCGGCATTAAATGTATCTATGTCGCGATCGGCCAGAAAGCATCTTCTATCGCGGCTGTCGTCAGAAAGCTCGAAGAAGAAGGCGCGATGGAGCACACCATCGTCGTCGCGGCGGCTGCAGCAGACTCGGCGGCCATGCAATACATCTCTCCGTACTCGGGCACATCGATGGGCGAGTATTTTCTCGACAAAGGAGAGGACGCGCTGATCATATTCGACGACCTGACCAAGCAGGCCTGGGCGTATCGCCAGGTTTCATTGCTGCTTCGTCGGCCGCCGGGCCGCGAAGCCTATCCCGGCGACGTCTTCTACCTGCATTCGCGCCTGCTGGAGCGAGCGTCGCGGGTCAATGCAGACCATGTTGAGAAAGTTTCGGGTGGCAAGATCAAAGGCAAGACCGGCTCGCTGACCGCGTTGCCCATCATCGAAACACAGGCCGGTGACGTATCGGCATTCGTGCCGACCAACGTGATCTCCATTACGGATGGCCAGATTTTTCTCGAGACCGATCTGTTCAACGCCGGCTTCCGGCCCGCGATCAATGCCGGCCTGTCGGTCTCACGTGTTGGTGGTGCGGCCCAGACAAAGATTATCAAGAAACTCGGCGGTGGTGTTCGGCTGGCGCTTGCCCAATATCGCGAGCTCGCGGCATTCGCGCAGTTTGCCTCCGACCTCGACGAGGCAACACGCAAGCAGCTGGAGCGCGGCGAGCGCGTCATGGAGCTCATGAAACAAAAGCAGTACTCGCCCCTGTCCGTTGGCGAAATGGCGCTGTCACTTTACGCTGTGAACGAAGGCTACATCGATGGTGTCGAAGTTGCCAAGGTCGGCGACTATGAGGCGGCACTGCATGACTATGCGCGCGCCAACCACGGCGACCTGCTCGACAAAATCAACGAGACCGGCGATTACAACGACGAGATCGTGGGCGAACTCAAAGCCGTAACGGATGCATTTGCGGAGAAAGGCGCCTACTGATGGCGGGCGAGAAAGAAATTCGCGGCAAGATCCGAAGCGTGAAAAACATGCAGAAGATCACCAAGGCTATGGAAATGGTCGCTGCCAGCAAGATTCGCAAAGCGAAGCTTCAGATGGAAGCATCGCGGCCATACGCTGAGCGTATTCGCCGCGTCGTCGGTCACCTTGCTCACGCGAACCCGGACTACAAGCACCCGTTCCTGGTAGAGCGCGAGGTCAGGCGCGTCGGCTACATCGTCATATCCACGGACCGCGGACTTTGCGGCGGACTGAACGTCAACATGTTCAAGACGGTCATTGGCGAGCTGTCGAAGTGGCAGGGCGAAAACGTCGAAGTCGATCTGGCCCTGGTCGGTGCCAAGGCCGTGCAGTTCTTCAGGCGCCTGGGCGGCAACGTCGTCGGTACAGCAACACATCTCGGCGATAAACCGAGCGTCAATGACCTCATCGGCAGCATCAAAATCATGCTGGACTCCTATACAGAAGGGAACATCGACCGCCTGTTTCTCGTACATAACGGCTTTGTCAGCACGATGAGTCAGGTGCCGGAGGTCAAAACGCTGTTACCGGTCAGTGCAATCGATCTCGGCGAAGAGACCTTGCAGGACCACTGGGACTACATTTACGAACCGGATGCCGTCGAGCTGCTCGATGACGTG
>CAYLSX010000281.1:0-2078 GCA_964386685.1 uncultured Woeseiaceae bacterium
GGTTTTGTTTTCGGCACCAACCCGGCAGGCGTCGAGTTCGATGGTCAGGTTGTAAAAGAAGCGACGGGCGCTTTTGGCCAGGGTGGCGGCGGTTTTGATGGCAACTGGGATACAAGCTGGCATGTCAGGACCTCCATCTCCAATATCGGTTGGAGTGCCGAAATGGAGATACCATTCAAGTCATTGCGCTACGGGTCCAGGGATGTGCAGGACTGGGGCATCAATTTTCAACGCAACATACGGCGCAATAATGAAGTTGCTTATTGGGCACCGCTGTCCCGCCAGCATGATCTCTATCGCATTGCCGACGCCGGCACGCTCGAAAAAATCGAGGTGCCAAGCCAAAGAAACCTGAAAATTACGCCCTATATTCTGGGGAAAGCGTCGCGTGGCGGCGAGCTGCCACCCGGTACTCACGAAGACGAAGAGTTCGGCTTCGATATCAAATACTCGCTTACGCCGAGCCTCACACTCGATGCGACCTACAACACCGACTTCGCTCAGGTCGAGGTCGACGAACAACAGGTCAACCTGAATCGTTTCAGCCTGTTTTTCCCGGAGAAGCGGCCGTTCTTTCTCGAGAACGCCGGGCAGTTTACCGTCGGAGACGGGCAGGAAGTCGAGCTTTTCTTCAGCCGGCGAATCGGCATTGGCGACGATGGCGAACAAATCCCTATCGACGCGGGACTGCGCCTGTCGGGCAAGATGGGCAACGCGACCAACGTCGGTCTCTTGTATATGAGCACCGAGGCGGTGCCTGGCGTTGGGCCCGACAATGTCCCTGCCAATGATTTCGCGGTTGCCAGGGTGAATCAGGAGTTCGCAAATCGATCCTCGATCGGTGCTCTGTTTGTCAGCCGCGAAGGCAATGGCAGCAATGACAGCAACCGAACCTATGCGATCGACGGGCGTTGGGGTATTGGCGAGCATGTCGATATCGACGGGTGGGCGGCGAAAACCGACACGCCCGGACTATCGGGCAGCGATGACGCGTTGTCTATTTCTGCGACTTACAACTCCGCAGATTGGATAAACTTTATTGCCTACAGTCAGGTCGGTGCGAACTTCAATCCTGAAGTCGGTTTTCTGGCGCGCAGCAACTATCGCAAATACAGCGGCATGATATTTCGTCGCATCAGGCCGGAAAATTTGTGGGGATTGCACGAGCTCAGGCCTCACATCAATTACAGCGGTTATTGGGATTTCGATGGATTCCAGGAGTCGGGCAAGATTCATCTCGACAATCACTGGGAGTGGGAAAGTGGCCTGGAGATTCACACCGGCGTCAACTTCACTCATGAAGGCGTAAAGGACCCATTCGACATCGTCGATAACGTGACCATAGAACCGGGTACTTACAAGAACGAGGAGTTACAACTCGTCTTCTTCACGGACAGGTCTGCGCCATTGAGTTTCGGCATGGATTTTATTGCCGGTGGTTTCTTTGGTGGTGACAAAGTACTCGTAAGGCCCAGCGTGAACTATCGCATCGGCGAAACTTTCAGTACCGAGCTGTCCTGGGGTCATACCGACATCGATTTACCAGTCACGAATGGCGACTTCGACATCAACTTAGCCCGCCTGAGAATCTCTTATTCATTTACGCCAAAAATTCTTCTCCAGGCGCTGGTTCAATACGATGACGTCAGTGACATCACCGCAACAAACCTGCGGTTTTCATGGTTGCAGACTGCCAATAGCGGCTTGTTTATCGTCTATAACGAAGTGAACGAATTTTCCTCGCACGGCCGGGATCCAGGAAAGGAATTTATTATCAAGTACAGTCGAATCTTCGACGTGCTGAATTAGGCTGCGCCCCAACGATGTAGCGGAACTGCCGCACCTTTCGGAAACTCGCTGGTCTCCCTGTCCAATTCCACGTAGCCGTCCGTTCCACTCAAAGATGTGAAATCACCTGATGTGTTCGTGGGCACGGGCTGTGCTACGAGCTTGCCGTCGGCACTAGCCAGCAAGCGCACGGGAAGAAAGCAGGTCAGCTTGGGATTAAATGAAAAATCCTCCGAGAGCTCTGCGGTCTCTGCTACGCGCGGCTCGCGACCACTAGCATGCAACAAGGC
>CAYLSX010000282.1:0-2063 GCA_964386685.1 uncultured Woeseiaceae bacterium
ATCCCGCGGCCCTGAATCAGCTCGGAATGCTGCTCAGACGCCAGGGTAAATTTGTTGAAGCAGAGTCCGCTTATTTGAAGGCCGTCACAGCGAGCCCCGACTATGCCTTGGCACACTACAACCTGGGCGTCCTGAATGAACTCTATTTACGGCGACTTGATGCTGCGCTGCAACACTTTGAGCGGTATCAGCAGATAGAGGGCGAGGACAAGCAAGTCACGAAATGGATAGTGGATCTCAGGCGGCGGCTGGATGTTAAGCAGAGAACGGCGAAGGTGACGGAATGACGAGCATGAACATGATCAAACGGACCAGCCTCATGATTCTACTTTTCAGCCTGTCGGCGGTGGCTCAGGAGGCTGAGCAAAGCCCGCAGGAAGATCAGGCTGCCGAACGGGAGTCGCTGGAGCCCGGCGTTCCATCGGCGGTACTGGCACAGGATGTCAGGCGACGTGCGACAGCCAGCGGCGTGATGGATGAAATGGAGCTCGGACGTACCGAGATCACCGGCAACCAGCAGCTGCCGACGGTGATGTACATCGTGCCCTGGAAGAAGTCCGAGCCGGGCGACCTGATGGGTAAGCCGGTGAACACACTTCTTGACGAAGTCCTGGCGCCATTGGACCGCGAAGAATTTATACGTCAGGTCGATTACTACGATGACCTGTACGGAGAGGTTGAAGAGTAGCGCTTCATTGAACGCGCGACATATTTATGAACGTTAGACGATTTGATTTAGAAGAGGAGTAGTCAAATGGACGTTTTGAGCGGCTTAGTCCGTTTTTTCCAGCAGGGTGGGTTGTTCATGTACCCAATCCTGATCGTGTTCGGGCTCGGATTGGCAATCGCCGTCGAGCGCTGGACGTATCTGACCGTGTCCGGTGCGAGTAATCGTGCGCTGTGGAAGAAGATCGTGCCTTTCCTTAAGGCAGGCAACTTTCAGGAAGCAGCGACTGTCACCGGCAAGTCGAAAGCAGCCATCGGTTCGATTCTGACCTACGGCCTTTATCGCGTTAAGTCGGCACGACGCCGCGACGACATCGAGAAAGCCATGGAAGAAAGCTTGATGGAAGTACTGCCGCGGCTCGAGAAGCGCACGCACTATCTCGCAACGCTTGCGAATATTGCCACGCTCTTAGGCCTGCTCGGCACGATTATCGGCCTTATTCGCGCGTTTACGGCGGTAGCTAACGCAAACCCGGCAGACAAGGCTGACATGCTTTCGGCGAGTATTTCGATCGCTATGAATACGACGGCGTTCGGCTTGATGGTGGCAATTCCCTTGCTCCTGATTCACGCACTCTTGCAGACCAAGACGAATCAGATTGTTGACAGCCTGGAAATGGCGAGCGTGAAATTTCTGAACGCCATTACCGAACGTCAGCTGAAGCCTGCCGGAGCCTAGTAGATGATGCGTCGCCACAGAGGAAACCGTAGAGATTCAGATACGGCGGATCTCAACATTACGGCCTTCATGAACCTGATGGTGATTCTGGTTCCGTTCCTGCTGATAACAGCGGTGTTCTCGCGACTGGCAATACTCGAACTGTATTTGCCAGGCTCCTCAAACGAGCCCGTGGATCCGCAGGATCTGACCTTCCAGCTGGAGGTCACTGTTCGGAAGCATCAAATCGAGGTTGGTGACCGCAATCTGGGCGCATTGGGCGTGTATCCCAATGCCGAAGACGGCTACGACTATGACGCGCTCAGCAAAAAACTCGCTGAGATAAAAGAGAGATACCCGGACAAGACTGACGTGGCGATATTGCTCGAAGCAGAAATACCCTACGACACGCTGGTACAGGTAATGGACAGGGTTCGCCTCGCCATATCGATCGACGAGGTCGAAGCAACGATCGTTCGAACCGACCTGTTCCCCGACATATCGATCGGCGATGCGCCGGTTCTGGATGGGGGGGCCTGAGTCATGCGTCAGTCAGCACGCGCACAACGCATGGAGAAGCGCCACGAGCGTGGCAAAAAGCTTGGTTCGCTAAACCTCGTGTCGCTCATGGACATTTTCACGATCCTGGTGTTCTTCCTGCTGGTAAATAGTTCGGATG
>CAYLSX010000283.1:0-2061 GCA_964386685.1 uncultured Woeseiaceae bacterium
ACCAGCTGGCCGCGCTTCACCCTGCCGTCGCGCACACTGACATCCAATGCCAGCGGAACCGATGCCGCCGATGTATTGCCGTGGTCCTGTACGGTGACAATCACCTTTTCCATCGGCAGACCGAGTCTCTTGGCCGTTGCCTGGATGATGCGCAGATTGGCTTGATGGGGAATCAGCCAGTCCAGATCGTCCTGACTAATGTTGTTCGCTTCAAGTGTTTCCGTTGCGACCTTGCCCAAGGTTTTGACGGCGACCTTGAAGACATCGTTGCCCTGCATGATTATTCTCGAATCGCCGACGCCGGCCTTGGCGAGGTCCTTAGATACACCTACCGGGTAGTAGAGAAGATCTCTGTACTTGCCGTCCGCACCGAGATGCGTGGAGATGATGCCCTGCTCTTCGGAGGGCTCGAGGATGACCGCACCGGCACCGTCGCCGAAAAGGACGCACGTGGTCCGGTCTGTCCAATCAATCAGCTTGGTAATTATCTCAGCGCCAATAACCAGGGCGCATTTCGAATCGCCCAGCCGCACAAACTTGTCGGCAGTTGTCAGGGCATAAATGAACCCGGTACAGGCAGCCTCAAGAGCCATTGCAGGGCAACCATGAATGCCGAGTTTTTCCTGAATGATGGTGGCGATGTTCGGGAAGATCAGGTCGGGGCTCGTCGTGCCGACAACGATCAGATCAATATCCTCGGCAGTAATCCCGGCACTCTCGAACGCATTTTTTGCTGCCTCGACACACAGGTCGGAAGTCAGCTCATCCTCTCCCGCCACATGACGACGTTCGACACCGGTACGCGTGCGAATCCATTCGTCACTCGTATCTACCATCTTTTCCAGATCCGCATTGGTCATGATGCGTTCCGGTAAATAGCGTCCCGTGCCTGCGATTCTCGAATACGTCATGCAGCTTCCTGTTGCAACAAGTTGCCGATCTGCAGCGGTACCTGGTTTTTCACCTCGACCAATGCCGTTTCGATGGCGTGTTGAAACGCGTAACTATCGGCACTGCCGTGGCTTTTGATAACGATACCATTCAGACCAACCAACGATGCGCCATTATAGTTGCGTGAGTCCATCTCGACAGCCAGATTCTTCAAGACACTTTTTGCCAGCACAGCCTGGACTTTGGCGAAAAAGTTTCTCGTGAAAGCGCGACGAAGATAGTGCCCGGCAAGACCGACCGTACCTTCCATCGTTTTAATCGCAACGTTACCGGTAAAACCATCTGTCACTACGACGTCGGCCTTGCCCGAGAAAATCTCATTACCTTCGATAAAACCGATGTAGTTCAGCCCACTTTCATTCAACAATGCCGCCGCATCCCGAACCGTATCGTGACCCTTGGTGTCCTCGACGCCGATATTGAGCAGCGCGATCCTCGGGCGATCGAGCCGCCGGATGTCGCTGGTGACGATGGCGCCCATAACGGCAAATTGAAACAGTTGTTCCGGGCTGCCGACGGTGTTGGCGCCGAGATCGAGCATATGAACGGTGCCGCCAATTGACGGCAGCTCGGCGATAATCGCCGGCCTGTCGATGCCCGGCAGCATTTTCAGTACGTATTTGGCGGTTGCCATCAAAGCGCCTGTATTGCCGGCGCTGACGACGGCCTGGGCAGAGCCCTCCTTGACCATGTCGATCGCTATGCGCATCGAGGAATCTTTCTTCTTTCGAAGCGCTTCGACGGGTGGCTCGGACATGCCGACAATCTCTGTCGAATGTCTGACAGTGAGCCGTTTTTCCTCGCCGACAATTCTGGTGATGTGACCGGACAACTCGTCGGAATCGCCGACCAGAACCAGACTGAGATTCGGATGATTTTCCAATGACGCGCGAGCCGCGCGAACGACAACCTCGGCGCCGAGGTCGCCACTCATCGCATCAACTGAAATTACAGAGCTTGTCGCCACAGTATGATTTGGTCAGGCTTTCGCCTTCCCACTGTGCAAGTCTAATCTTCTACTTCTTCTTCGGGCTGCACGACAACTTGTTTGCCGCGATAAAATCCATCGGGACTGACCCGATGCCGAAGATGCGTTTCTCCCGATGTTGG
>CAYLSX010000284.1:0-2055 GCA_964386685.1 uncultured Woeseiaceae bacterium
AACCCGTTCTGGCTTGCGTCGGCGCCGCCGACTGACAAGGCGTACAACGTAGAGCGCGCCTTCGAGGCTGGCTGGGGCGGCGCCGTCTGGAAAACACTGGGAGAAGATCCGCCGATCGTCAATGTCAGCGGACCACGATACGGCGCCATACACAGTAACGAGCGCAGGGTTATCGGCTTCAACAACATCGAACTCATCACTGATCGCCCCTTGCAGACCAATCTCGACGAGATTCGCCAGCTCAAGAAAGATTGGCCGGATCGTGCGATATTTGTCTCAGTCATGTTTCCAATGAATGAGGAAACCTGGGCCAAATATGTGCCGATGATCGAGGACACGGGTGCTGACGGTTTCGAGCTGAATTTCGGTTGCCCGCACGGCATGTCGGAACGTGGTATGGGCGCTGCGGTCGGGCAGGTGCCCGAGTACATCAAGCTGGCGACTGAATGGTGCAAGAAATACGCAAAGACACCGGTCATCGTCAAACTAACACCGAATGTCACCAACATATTGCCACCTGCGAGCGCCGCCCGGGAAGGTGGCGCCGACGCCGTATCGCTCATTAATACGGTGAATTCAATCATGCGCATCAACTACGACACGCTGACGATGTATCCCACCACGGATGGCATGGGCTCGCATGGCGGTTATTGCGGCCAGGCGGTTAAACCAATCGCATTGCACATGGTGGCCGAGATCGCGCGAACCAAAGAAACGGCCGGGATTCCGATCTCGGGGATCGGCGGCATTGCTGACTGGCGGGATGCTGTCGATTTCCTGGCGCTTGGCGCATCGAACGTGCAGATCTGCACAGCAGCCATGGTCTACGGATTCAAGATCATTGACGACCTGACTGACGGGCTGAGCAATTTCCTTGATGAGAAAGGCATGTCATCGGTCAGTGAAATCGTCGGCAAAGCCGTACCGAGCGTCACCGACTGGCAATACCTCAACCTCAACTATGTCGAGAAGGCGGTCATTAACCAGGACCTTTGCATCAATTGCGGCCGTTGTCACATTGTCTGCGAAGACGCATCACATCAGGCGATCACGCAAACTGTAAACGGCGAACGAAAATTCGAGGTCATCGATGAAGAGTGCGTTGGCTGCAACCTTTGCACGGTTGTTTGCCCTGTTGACGGCTGCATCACGATGGAACAGATGACCGAAGGCGTTGATCCCCGCACCGGCGTTACCATCAGCAAGAAGAATGCTAACTGGACTACACACCCCAATAACCCGATGCGGAAGGACTGCTGACGTGGATTCGCACGAGATGACGGTCGACGAGCAGCAACTCATCGATGCTGCCAAGGCGGTTCGACCCAACGCACATGCGCCCTACTCCGGCTACAGGGTCGGCGCGGCATTGCTTGACGACACCGGAACAATGCATACCGGCTGCAATGTGGAAAACGCCGCATTCCCCGAAGGCACCTGTGCGGAGGCCAATGCCATCGGCTCAATGGTGGCGGCAGGCGGCAAACGCATCGTTGCAATTGCCGCGGTCGGTGGTGCAGATGATATCGAGGCCTGCACACCCTGTGGCGGTTGTCGCCAGAGTATTCTTGAGTTCGCCGATGAGAACACGCGCATCATTCTGATCGGCGACGGCAACCGGATCGACAGTTACTCGATCGATGAACTCCTGCCTGCAGCGTTTCGATTACGATCCTAGCAACAATTTCTCGACATCCTTCCTGAACGGCAACGACGGCTGCGCGCCTGCCTTTGTTGCCGCAGACGCACCGGCCGCGCAGGCAAAGCGTAACGCAGCGTCCGGTTCCTGCCCTTCAACGAGGGCAACCGTCAACGCTGCAGTAAAGGTGTCGCCGGCTCCAGTCGCGTCCACGGCATCGATTTGTGGTGGTTTAGCTTCCGCCAGGATCTCGCCCGCCTGTTTCAGTACGGCACCATCGGAACCGTAGGTTGTCGCAAGGAAACCGTCGCAATCAGCCAATGCGTCGCCGTACCAGGCCGCCTCGGTTTCATTGACGACAACCAGGTCTGCTCTTTGAATCAAGTCCAATGGAACATCGAGTGCAGGTGCGAGAT
>CAYLSX010000285.1:0-2041 GCA_964386685.1 uncultured Woeseiaceae bacterium
TTCGGGCAGGCAAGGTCCAGGGCTTCGAATTGATTAACGGCAGGAGTAGTCAGTGGTACTGATAGGAATGATGGATTCACCGTTTGTGCGCCGGGTTGCGATCACGATGCAGATGCTCGACCTGGACTACAGACACCGGCCTTTGTCGATATTCAAGTCATTCGACGAATTCCGCATGGTGCATCCGCTCGTCAAGGTGCCGACATTGATTTGCGATGACGGTGAGATGCTCGTTGATTCGACACTCATCATCGATTACCTGGAGTCACTGGCCGGTGCGGACAAAAGCCTGTATCCGACGGAGTCATCGGCCCGACGCTCGTCTTTGCAGCAGATCGGCGAAGCACTGGTGGGAATGGAGAAGGCCGTACAGATCGTTTATGAAAAGGGACAACGGCCCAAGGAACTGCGACATGAGCCCTGGCTTGATCGCATCGAGCAACAGCTCATGAGCGCAGCCGGTCTGATGGAGGCTTCGGTGGAGGCAGCCATCGAGGGCGGCAGCGACTGGCTTGGCGGTCCGGGGCCGATGCAGGCCGACGTTACGACCGCCGTCGCCTGGGACTTCATACAGCGTGTCGCATCCGCTAAGGTCAGGCCGACCGATCATCCTTACCTCCTCGATTTCTGCGAGCAGGCCGAGGCACTGCCGGCATTTCTGGCCTGCCCGCCAAAAGAGTAGTATCGAGAAAGGAGTTCTTTTGTGATTCAAACAGATGTCGTTATTGTCGGCGCGGGTCCCTGCGGCCTGTTCCAGGTGTTCGAACTGGGCTTGCTCGGTTTGAAAGCCGAGCTCGTCGACTCGATACGACAGCCGGGCGGCCAGTGCACCGAGCTTTATCCGGGCAAACCCATCTATGACATTCCTGCCATTCCGGTGTGTTCGGGAGAGGAGCTGACTGAGGCGCTGCTCAAGCAGATCGAGCCGTTCGACTGCGGCATGCATCTGGGCGAGGAGGTCGCGATCGTCAACAGGAATGACGACGACTCATTTCATATTGCCACGAGCGCCGGCACCGAGATTCAGGCAAAGGCCGTCGTCATCGCGGGTGGAGTTGGATCCTTTCAGCCACGACGGCTTCGGGTGCCCGGCGCCGAAGATTACGCAGACACGACACTGCATTATCGAGTGAAAGATCCGAGTCAGTTCGCGGGCAAGAGGCTCGCGATTCTCGGCGGCGGCGACTCAGCTCTAGACTGGGTATTGGAGCTTGCCGGCAGTGCGCAACACATCACCTTGGTGCATCGCCGCGACGAGTATCGTGCGGTCCCGGCCTCTGTCGATAAAATGAGAAAACTCGTCGCCGATGGAAGTATGGACGTGATTGAAAACGCCAAAGTCAGCGCTATCGATGGCAAAGACGGCACGATCAGTTCCATTACGGTGCAAGCAAAGGAAGGCGAGCCGGTTGAACTTGCCGTCGACCACGCACTCGTCTTTTTCGGCCTGGCGCCAAAGCTCGGCCCGATCGCTGAATGGGGCCTCGACATCAATCGCAAAACGATAAATGTCGATACCGAGAAGTTCGAGACTTCAGAGCCCGGCATTTATGCGATTGGCGATATCAGTTTTTATCCGGGAAAGAAAAAACTCATCTTGTGCGGTTTTCACGAGGCTGCATTGGCTGCATTCGCGATCAAGCAGAGAATAGAGCCGGGCAAGAAAGTCCATCTGCAATACACTACGACCAGCCCCATCATGCATGAGCGACTGGGCGTCACCGGCGATTACAAATAACTAATCCCGAATAGCGCAGTACAACATGCTGACGCGTAAGCCGCGAACCGATCCCTGCTGCGTCGCATCGATCAATCTGCCACCGTTGGCCTGAATTATTTCTTCAACAAGTGATTGACTTATATAATGAATTTCTACAGGCGGCATACCACGTATGCGTTTCCAGAAGCGGCGTAACGGCCCTCTCTTGATCGAATAGATCTTAGCGCCGAGGGATCCGGGATCGTGTCTCGGACCGCTGGGGACCTGAAAGAGTGCGACGCCGCCCGGTCGCAGGATGCGAAAAAACTCGGCAATATAATT
>CAYLSX010000286.1:0-2031 GCA_964386685.1 uncultured Woeseiaceae bacterium
ACTCAACGCATAGACTCTCGCTTTTTCGCGTAGTCGCCAACCGATGACGAGCAATACCGCCGCAAACATCGCGACGATCAGCAGACGAAACTGGATCGACAGGACGAGGATGCGGTTATCGACGGCGTACTTCAGCAGGAATGCGACACCGAAGAATGAAACGATGACGCCGAGCTTCACCGGGACGTTGCCGGTCGTGATCCAGTCTTTGCCCAGTGCTACCAATTTTTCTATCGAGCCCGGACCCCAGTCTTGCTTCTCTAAGGGCTCCGCAAACTGTCCGGTGACATCGGTAACTTGCTCAACTGGCAATTCTACTTCGCTTTTCGCCGTTGCCGGGGAGGGTGCGGGCGGTGTTCTCGGCGGCAGCTCCATCGCCTGGTCTTCTCGCGGCGGGCTGACTGGCAATTCCTGCCTCTTTCGCTCAACTATCAGCCTGGTGACACGGTCCTCGAGTTTGCGGAGCTGTGACGTGAGGTTTCCTATTTGGCCTAGCAGGTAGCCAATGCCGGCGCCGAGTCCAAGTCCCAGGATCTGATCACTGGCACTGCCAAGCAACATACCGACAATTGCACCGACAATAATCAGAATGATTTGCATAGCCGCTCCTGCTACAGCATGTCGATCGGCATCCTGGCTGACATGACATGATTGCCATCGACTTGCTTGTCCGTCCAGGCAATCACCAGATCATTTCCCGTCCGGACTATCTGCGGCACGCTAAACGCGGAGACATTGCCAGTGTGTGAAATCACTTGCACCGGACCCAGCTCGCCATCGATCGATACGCGCCTGACGCATACCTCGTGCGAAGCATCTGCAGCCTTTCGCAACCAGCTAACAGCCACATCACTGTCCGACAACATTGCAACACCCACGCGGCCCCGCGTATTGCCGTTAACGACATCGATCGGCGCCGAGAACGATTGCGCCGCATCCTGGGAAAACGCGGCTTGCACGCGGGGTTCGTTGTTCGCAGCTGTAAACCAGGCGGCGACAACAGAACTCTTGTCGGCTTCGATTACGGGCCCATTTACCGGGCAGCCCGGAATTTCCCAATTGTCGTTTGCCATCGGCATCCCTTCCTGCCATCCGCCATCCACATACCGGGACACATAGATATCGCGTATCTCGCCCGTCGTGCGGTTCCGATAGATCGCGACCGGGCCCTCGCTGCTTAGTGCAACATCGGTCTGGCAACAGTCGCAGATCAATCCATCTATCAAAGACTCATTCGAAAGTACCAGACCCGCAGACAGACTCGCTGCTCTTAGAGTCATTCCAGAGTTAACAATATCTTCATCATGTTTTTTCACCATGTTGCGGCCGTCCAGCCAAATCATGCCGATGCCGTCATCACCCGGATACAAAGTGACGAATCCGTGCTCGGTCGCGGTGCCATCGAGATGTGGCGTAATGATTTTCGACCAGTTCTGCCCGGAATCAATCGACAATGAGACGGCAACATCGTAGGCGTAACCGCCGGCCGGCTGGCTGACCAGCCAATGCGCCGCCCACAGCCCGTCGGAAATCGGCACGACAGAAGGGAAGTCCGCCCAGTTGACGAACCAATGCTCGCCGCGAGAGACGGTTCCCGGCACTCCCCAACCGTCGACGCTGAGCGAAGAGAATTTTAAGGCGTGGCCGCTGCCGTCGGTCTCGGTCCAACTGAGCACAACTGCGCCATCGGTTCCACTTGTGAGATTGGGACTCGTGCTGTCAGGTCCGGAAGGTACATCAAGGACAACAACAGTTGGTGATTCAATAACGGAAGAGTCTTCGCCCATACACGCACTCAGCGCGCATAGCATGATTATTCTCGATCCCGTGGCCCTCAAGCAATCGTCCATCGTCGCATTATGCAGGGCGTAGCAGCAGACACAAACCGGCTGCGACCAGGCGCTAAATTGATTCTGCATGGGGTGGCGTTATACTGCGTCGCCTGCTAAACATTGGGCTGAAATATCAGCCGCTTCCGGCTAGGTGGCAGAGTGGTTATGCAGCGGCCTGCAAAGCCGTGTACGTCGGTTC
>CAYLSX010000287.1:0-2015 GCA_964386685.1 uncultured Woeseiaceae bacterium
GGGACGTTTCTGCGTTTGTTGTAGGTCCAGGCGGCGATGGTCTGGTTGATGGGAACGCGGTAATCATTCTCGCCGATGGTCAGCATGATGGGCGTTGCGAACTGATCCGCATAGGTGGATGGGCTTTGCTCCTTCCAGACGGTGCTGTCTCCCCATGCAGGGCCGCCATTCATGATTTCCCGGTGATAGATGACATCGCTTGTCGACCATTGGCCTTCGAGGCTGACGAGGCCGGCGTGGCCGACCAGAACTTTGTAACGATTGGTTGTTGCTTGCAGCCAGTTGATCAGATGGCCGCCATAGCTTGCACCAGTGGCGCCCAGACGGTCTGCGTCGATGAATTTGAACTGCTTGATGGCTTCGTCAACGGCTTCATTCAGCTCCTCGCCCGGGGTTTTGAGGGGATCGTTCTGGATGTTTCTCGAGAACTGCTCGCCGTAGCCGACAGAGCCAGTGTAGTCGGTCAGCAGGACGACGTAACCCGGTGATGCCAGTAAATGGGGGCTCCATCGAACGTGATCGGAGTCGAGTGATGAGCTGAACGGACCTCCGTGAATGGCAAGGACGAGTGGGTATTGTTTGTTCTCGTCGAATTGTGGCGGGAGCGCCAGCCAACTGTGGATTTTTCTTCCTTTGCTACTCGTGAACCAGAACTCTCTGAAAGGCAGCCGGTCGAGCGTTGCCGCTCGCCGGGTGTTGAATGCAGTAATTGCTGTGGTTGTTCCGTTGCGGGGATCGATGCGCACGACTTCGGAGGGATGCGTTGAGTCCTGCCAGCGCGCTATTAAGGCCCTGCTGGTTGCTTTGGGGCCTGAATAAACGCCGCGACTGTTTTCGGTGACTGTTTTCGGGTCGCCGCCTGTTGCAGGTACTGCGAACACTCTGACTCTGCCTTCATCGTTTGCTGTCGCGTAAATCGTTCTTCCGTTGGCGCTGATCGTGAAATCATTGACGGAGCGATCCAGATTTTGGGTAACGATTCTGGGCTCTGAAGCTTTGTCGCTGCTTGTGCTTATTGGCCAGTCGAATCCCGCAACTTGGTTCAGGTTGTAGACGTAGTCATTTTGTGCTTCGTATTTGCAGTAGAGGATTTTGCCATTGGGTGCGAACTGTGGCCCGGTGCAGGTCCAGTCCTTGCTGTCGGTCAGTCGTTCGGGCTCGCCGCCATCGGCATCGATCTTATAAAGGTGATGCAAAACGTGTGAATGTGCTGCCTCGTGGTGATTCGTAGTAGCTGCAAATACGATTGCCTTGCCGTCCGGCGTCCATGTCGCCTGGAGTTTATCGCTGGAGCGGCTGGGGACCGCGGCGTATCCCGGTTCTTCAATCAGTTTTGTACCGACAAAGAGATCTTTGGCCGTTGCGCCAGGTCGGGCATGCTGTATAAACAAGTGTGTTTGCAGGTCGTCGCGCCAGTGGTCCCACTGGCGGATCGGGAAGATGTCGTAGGCCGATACGTCATATTCGAGCTCTTCTCGCCTTTCTTTCTCGGCCAGGTTCTCTTCGTTGCTGGTGGCACCAGGATATACGCGGCTTTGAAAGGCTATTTTCGTTCCGTCGGGGCTCCATTGGGGTGCCCTTGCCCCGGTGACAAGGTCTGTGATCTGAATGGCCTCGCCGGGCCCCGTCATGTCGAGAACGTAGATCTGTTTGGGCGGGTCTTTCTCGTCGTCGTTCCCCTTGCCTCTTTGAGTTACGAAAGCGAGTTTGCTGCCGTCGGCACTCCACGTTGGGCTTTTTTCTCCTTCGGGAGTCGAGGTAAGTTGCCGTGGCTCGGTATTGCCGTCCGTGGCGATGAGCCAGAGATCGCTGACGTCTGCATCTTCTTCGTAGGAAGGCCCGGTCACCGACACTACGGCCCAGCGCCCGTCCGGGCTGGGTTCGGGTTTGTCGAGTCTGTTCATCAGCCATACGTCTTCGTGCGTGACGGCATGTGGCTCGATGCCGGGGGCTGCTATCTGCCTGTTATCGTCTTCGGCGATGACGACCGCCGGTATCAGCGAGATCAGGAAGGC
>CAYLSX010000288.1:0-2014 GCA_964386685.1 uncultured Woeseiaceae bacterium
ACGTCACTGGGTTTGCGGCCGGGGGACCTGATCAAAGATATCGATGGCCAGGCATTGAATGACCCGACCCAGGCAATGCAGATTTTCCAATCACTAGGCAGCTCGGACCAGGTATCGGTAACCGTTGAGCGCAACGGGCAACCCCAGGTGATCGTGCTTCGAACCAGCCAACTCGAATTCAAGGACGAAACCAGCAAATGATCCAAGCGAGAATACAACCCTGGCGAAAGCTGGTCCTGGTCGTGGTCGGGATGCTAATCCTGACTGCCTTGCCGATGGCTTGGGGCCAGCAGGCAACGATTACGCCAAATTACAAAGACGCGGACATTCGACAAATCATCGAAGCCGTTGGCGAGGTCACGCAAAAGAACTTCATCATCGATCCGCGTGTCAACGCCAAGGTCACAATGTTGTCATCGACGGCAATGACACCGGATGCTTTTTATGAGGCATTCCTGTCAATTTTGCAGGTGCACGGTTACGTTGCGATCAAGACTGGTGGCGTCATCAAGATTCTTCCCGATGCGACGGCCCGGCAGTTTGCGGGGCCACTGGGTTCCAGCGGCGCAGCCGGCGCCGACGACATCGTAACGCAGGTATTGCAGGTACATAATGTCGGGGCCGCACAACTGGTTCCCATCTTGCGGCCACTGATACCTCAGTACGGCCACCTCGCCGCTCATCCGGGTTCGAACATTTTGATCATTTCCGATCGCGCAGCGAATGTGAATCGTATCGTCAGCATCATTCGCCGCATCGATCAGTCCAACGACGAAGACATTGAGGTCGTGCGACTCGAGCATGCCTCGGCTGCTGAGATCGTCCGCATCATGACAGCGCTGACGCAAGGACCCCGATCCGACGGCGTTGTGGTATCCACAAGCCTCGTTGCCGACGCGCGAACGAACAGCGTCCTGATCGGCGGCGACAAAAGTGAACGCTTGCGCCTGCGGGCGTTGATCGCCCACCTCGACACACCACTCGAGGACGGCGGTGACACCCAGGTTCGGTACCTCAGGTACGCCGATGCCGAAGAACTCGCCAGCAAACTGCAGCAGCATTTCACGACACAGATACAAGCCACCGCCGGACAGGCAGGTGCTGGTCCATCAACTAACTCGGTCAGCGTCTGGGCAGATACTCAGACCAACGCGATTGTCATAAATGCACCGCCGAAAATGATGCGCTCACTGATGCTGATCGTCGACAAACTCGATATACGACGCGCCCAGGTTCTCGTCGAGGCCATCATCGTCGAAGTAATCGCAGACCGGACCGCGGAACTCGGCATCACCTGGGCCCTTGCGGGAATCGGTGCAAATACACCACTCGGCGTCACGAATTTCCCTGACTTCGGACCCGGCGTCGTTCAATTGGGCGCGGCAGCCGGCAGTGGCGGCGCAGTCGATCCGACAGGCTTGATAGGTGACGGCGGCACATTCGGGCTGGGCCGCGTGAGCGATACCGGCGTAAGCTTTGCCGCAATTCTGCGCGCCCTGGAAGGCGACGCCAACACGAACATCATCTCAACGCCGTCAATTGTGACGACTGACAATGAGGAGGCAACTCTCAATGTTGGCCAGGAAGTGCCATTCGTTACTGGCTCTTTCACGAACACGGGTAGCGCCGGCGGAGCGGTCAATCCGTTTCAGACGATCTCGCGCGAACAGATCGGCGTCAAGCTGACGATTACCCCACAGATCAACGACGGCGACTCTATGCTGCTGCGAATTTCTCAGGAGATTTCGAATATTGCCTCGTCGGCACAGGGTGCCGTTGACCTGATCACCAACCAGCGCATCATCGAAACCACTGTGATCGTCGACGATGGGCAAATACTCGTGCTCGGCGGACTGCTCGAGGACGTACTACGCGAAAGTGAGCAAAGAGTGCCGTTTCTTGGCAGCATTCCCGGTATTGGCGCCCTGTTCAGGTCTCGCAAGACGGACATGGTCAAGACCAACCTGCTGGTATTCATTCGCCCGACGATTTTGCGCGATGCATCGCAGGTGAC
>CAYLSX010000289.1:0-1968 GCA_964386685.1 uncultured Woeseiaceae bacterium
GGTTAGCGAAGTTGTCTGTGCCCAAGCAGATCGGCGAAACTTTAAGGCCCGTGCGACCGAGAGGTCGGTAAAACGATTCCTTCAACATGCGGTATAGGCTCGGTCAACTGTGATACTGGCACCCTGCAGGTAGCTAACTGGTACTGTCAAGTTAGGTTAAGTCCAGATCCGGCAGACTGGGGTCATGAAAGACACGAAACCACGGTAACGTGGACATCAATATTCGCCGGAAATTTTCGGTCACGCCGTTTGGCTGTACCACCTGTGGGTGGCGAATTACTAAATACTGAGGGTTTACGGCGATAATCAGTAATTCGCCACCCACAACATAGAATTTACTTGAGCATCAGGCGCACCGATTCCTGGAGACACTGGACATGAGTAGAAACAGCCTTCGTATCGACGACGCGCTCGAGGCATACCTCGCGGTACTGCTGCCGGAGGAACCGGCGGTACTCGCGCGCTTGCGTGAGGAAACCTCGCGACTCGAGGCTGCGTCCATGCAGATCGGGCGGGACCAAGGGCGCTTCATGACGTTACTGTTGTGCTGCCTCGGCGCGCGAAGAACCATCGAGGTGGGCGTGTTCACTGGCTACAGCACTTTGATCACCGCCCTGGCTCTCCCAAACACGGGCCGCATCGTCGCCTGCGACATCAATCGACATTGGACGAAGATCGCGCTGCGGTATTGGCGCGAGGCCGGCGTCGCCGACAAGATCGATCTGCGCATCGGCCCGGCCGCCGACACCCTGGACGCTATGCTCGCCGGCGGCAAGGGGGAGTCCTACGACTTTGCGTTCATCGATGCGGACAAGCCGGGCTACGACGGCTACTATGAACGCTGCCTGGCGCTTCTGCGGCCGGGCGGTGTCATTGCGATCGACAACGCACTGTGGGGCGGTTCCGTAGCGAACTCGGCCAAGAACAGCGAGGACACGCAAGCGATTCGGGCGCTGAACGAGAAGATCTCCCGCGATCCGCGCGTCGAAGCCTATCTTGCCCCGGTTGGCGACGGCGTGCACCTCGCCTGGAAGAGATAGTTAACGGCGCTGCAGCGGACCCGAGTTATTGGTCGAGGGAGACGCCAATTATTTGAAGCCAATCGATCAGTTTCGCAGAGTCCATCCCGTGTCCTCCCGTTTAGATACACCCGAGGGTAAGATATCAGGTGGGAAATGTCCGCTTTCTGGTCTTGCTCAGGTTACGTGGACACCTTGATTTAGGCGATAATGGCCCTGGGAGGTGTGACATGAGCCGAAGAAAACGCTAAAGCGTCGAGTTTAAGCGCGAAGCATTACGGCGAGCAATTGAAGAAGGTGTCACGGATGTGCTAGTGCACGACTCAATACATGAAACCTACGTGGCCGAGCGCAACTTAGAACCGGACGCAAGCAGCGCGCCGGTTCGTCATCCATTGGTCGATACTGTTTTCCGCAACATCAGCGATGGACACTATTTAACGGCAGGACGAATGAACTAAAGGTCTCAGATGGTGGATATCGATCGAACACGGCCGTAAAGGTGTTGCTGCGTCCAATTTTTACACTCGGCGTCCTGACAGGTGTGTAATGGCGAACGATCTCGCAGATTATCAGGCTGAAGCGGTTGCACGTGGATACACACATGCTTTTGCTTTTGATGGAAAGTCGGCGCCAGCAGACATTGCAAGCGAGCATAGCATCGTGGAATACGTGGCTTTCGATAGTGGCACGGATCCCGGCGATGACGTGACCATGTACCTGATTGAATCGACAAGTGGACTGAAGAGCTATCTGATACTGGCGGACAGCTTTCATGCTGACCCGCGCAAGGCCGCCTTTATTGATGCGTTACTCCGCAAGCGGCGTGTCATCGGTTGATCCCCATAACGGTCCATTTAGCCGCTCCGCATAAAGAGAAAACATCATATTAAGGCTGATGCTTATTCTCAGCTTGTCACTCTCGTTTGGTGCGACCGAATGTGCCAGG
>CAYLSX010000290.1:0-1955 GCA_964386685.1 uncultured Woeseiaceae bacterium
CTGGCAACTCTTCCGCCGCCTGAGAAACCGCTTAGGTAAATTCTCTCAGTGTCGATCTGGTAGGACTTGTTGATAACGGCGGGTGCGGTAAGCGCATAGGCCATTCTTCGTTGCACCTGGACTCTGTTGCCTGACTTGTTGGCACCGATCCAGATGAGGTTTTGCTCAGCCAGGAGTGATTTCCACTGTGGCGGTATGTCGCCCTTCTGTGTGGGGCTGATGTAAATCAGTATGCCGGCCGGACGATCCGAATGGTAATTCTCGGGAACGTAGATCTCCCATTCGATTGCTTCGTCCGGTGGGATTATGCGCTCGTATTTGCTTGCGGCTGTTTCACCGAGCAAGTCTCTGATGGTGTGTGAGGCCTTGAATTCTCCGGTTCGTACATCCACTTCCGGCATAATTGCAGCAGCGGCGTTGCCTTCTTCATCACTGGCCAAAGATGGGCTTTGTCCAAGAAGGACCATTGCGAGTACGAGGACAGGTTTCATGGGTAAATCAGAGTCAGGCACCAATCTTCGCGGAGTCTCGAGAATAACATCCGGAGTGCCGGCGACGGACGGTGCCGGTGTTCACATGACACGCATGATCGGTACATCGGAGATAGATCAGATCGATCCATTTCTGTTACTGGACGTATTTCAGACCGAGAATCCGGACGACTACATCGCCGGCTTCCCTGCCCATCCGCATCGGGGATTTGAGACGGTGACTTACATGTTCGCCGGCAAGATGCGGCACAAAGACAATGCCGGCAACGAAGGTGTTATAGAAGCTGGTGGTGTGCAGTGGATGACCGCCGGGCGGGGTATCGTGCACTCCGAGATGCCGGAGCAGGAAGACGGCCTGATGTGGGGCACCCAGCTGTGGGTCAATCTGCCCAAGACTGAAAAAATGACGGCTCCCGCGTACCAGGAGTTCGTTGCCGATCAATTGCCGACAGAGACCCAGAGCCAAGGCGTCGAAGTCGCTGTGATTGCTGGCGAGACGACGCAGGGCACCGAAGGGGCCGTGACCGGCAGACCGACCAGGCCCATATATCTTGACGTACGGCTTCAAGGCGAGCGGACTTTCGCGGAATCGGTTCCGTCGACGTTCAATGCATTCATATTAGTCATTGAAGGATCGATATCCGTGGCATCGACTGAAATCGAGGCAGGCAACATGGCGATTTTGGGCGATGGTGACGCCGTTGAGGTCAGCGGCCTGAGCGAGAATAACCGTTTCCTGCTAATAGCCGGTCAGGCAATCAACGAGCCGATCGCGCGTGGCGGTCCATTTGTCATGAACACGCAGGATGAAATCAAACAGGCATTTGCGGACTATCAGTCCGGCAACTTTTAGCGCGCGGTTCAGTCTTCCTCGAGTCTCGTCTTAACGGTGCTCTCGAGGCTGGTCATGCCGGCGGACTTGCCGAACGCCAGGGAATCTTCGTCGCTGGCGCCATTCATATTTTCACGCAATGCGAATAACGCGCCGACACGATTGCTGCTGCCGCAATGCACGAGCACTGGTTTGTCGTACTGGCTGAGAATCTCGTCCAGTTTTTTTGCATTGTCAAAGTTGATGGCGCCTCGTCCGTCAATTGGCAGCGCAATGTATTCCATGCCGAGTCCCTCGACTGTCGTTTCTTCGTCCAGGCCGCGGTCTTCTCCGGCTGATCGAAGATCGATGACGGCGGCATAGCCTTCGTCGGCAAGTTCCTTGAACTCCGCCTCGTTTGGCTGGCCGGCTGCGGTTATTCCGTCAGCGGGCTCGAAACGATACTTCCAGGGCGTGTCGTCGGCGATTGCCGATGCCGCCATTGCAAGCATTAACGCTGCAGCTACAAACCAGCGTTGCGGGCGTTCAATATTCTTGAGTCTCATTCGGCAAGCTCGATTGTGGAAGGAAACTCCACGCCGTGTTCGGTGAAATAGACCTGGAATGTCATGCGGGAAAACATGTCGCCGACG
>CAYLSX010000291.1:0-1954 GCA_964386685.1 uncultured Woeseiaceae bacterium
CAGCCTCGCAAGCGTTGTCTTACCGGTGCCAGGCGGACCCCAGAAGACCATTGAGTGAGCGCGACCGTGTTCAATGGCGCGGCGCAGCGGCTTTCCGTCGGCCAGCAAATGCGATTGACCTGAAAATTCGTCAAGATTGCTTGGACGCATACGATCCGCGAGCGGCCGACCCGACGCCTCCACCACATCGTTAGCAAACAGATCAGTCAACGTTGGTGCCCATCGTTCGGCTCATATACCAGTTTTCGATGCGCAGACTCCATCCACCGATACCTGCCATCGCGATACTGAACCCTACGACAATCCCGACCGTGTCGGCCAGAATGTCGAACCAGTCGGCAGACCGGTAAGTTACCAGTCGCTGGCAACCTTCAATCAGAAATCCAAACAGAATGAGTCCGATGCCGATCCGCCAATAAGATCCGGGCCGATATTGGCCCGCGAACCAAAGCGCAAGGATTACAAATGTAATGCTGTGCAACCACTTGTCGACATCCACGAACCACGTCAGAAAAACGTGCCTGTCGGACCAGAACCAGACTGCAGGCATCATGGTGGCCGCGAGTACGAATAGCAGAAGCATCATGCTGGCCGCATGCCAGCGTGTGGAATACCGCAATGGCAACATCAGGGAACGGTCGCTGTTGCAACGGCGGGCGTGCCCACAACATCAACATCGGCAGGTATTTCAAATTCGAAATATTCCTGTTCGATTGGCTCGTTCACAGCGACGTCATACAGGGTTACCCGCGTGGTTTGCTGGAGATTGTCAAAAAACACCATGTGACTGAGCGTGTCATTCACGAAACCCAGCTCGACTCGCAGGAAACCACTCTCGGTGTTTTTCGGACTCAGCCGCACCCAGGTCGTGCCGTCTTCCAGGAAATTGCCCTCGTTCGTGAATTGATCAAGCGCATCTTTCGAACCACCGAGCAACAAAGCCGGCGTGCTGGCCAGCGCCTGTTTTTGTGGCTTCACAGTGACCTGGGCGAGATCCACGTCGTAACTCCAGATATTCAGCCCGTCTGCCACGAGCACTTGCGAATAGGGTTCCGTGTAAGACCATCGAAACTGGCCAGGTCGTTTGATCCTGAGCGTGCCGCTGGTGACCTCGATTACTGCGCCGTTCGCATCAACCAGGGACTGTTCGAAACGTCCCTGCAACGTGACGACGTCATTGACGAACGCTTGTACGAGTCTGGCGCCCTCATCAGGATCGCCAGTATTGCCTGTATTGCCGGTGTCGCAATTTGCCGCGCGAGCCAGCAAAAGCACCCCGATCAGTATCAGTCGTCCCGTCAAAATCCTGCTCCTACTCCGCGGCCGATGCCGGAACCAGTATTTCACGCGTCCCGTTGGACTGCAGGGGCCCGACCAATCCAGCGGTCTCCATGGTTTCGACCATTCTCGCCGCGCGGTTGTAACCGATCTTCAGGCGGCGCTGTACACCGGATATGGATGCTTTCCGGGTCTCCATGACGACCTGAACAGCCTGATCGTAGAGTGGGTCCTGCTCGGAATCGGCGCTACCTGCCTGCAACGAGTCGATCCCGGCCAGTCCAGGCGTTGGACCTGTCGGCCCAGTCAGAATTTCATCAATGTACGTTGGTGCTGCGTTTTTCTTGAGATGCCTGACCACGGAGTGCACCTCGTGATCGGCGACGAAGGCGCCGTGTACACGAATCGGAACGGATGTGCCCGGCGGCAAGTACAGCATGTCACCGTGACCGAGCAAATTTTCGGCGCCCATCTGGTCCAGAATTGTCCGCGAATCCACCCTCGCCGACACCTGAAACGCGATGCGGCATGGCACATTGGCCTTAATCAGTCCCGTGATGACGTCCACCGACGGGCGTTGCGTCGCCAGCAACAGATGAATGCCGGAAGCCCTGGCTTTCTGCGCAAGGCGTGCGATCAGCTGTTCGACCTTCTTGCCAACGATCATCATCATGTC
>CAYLSX010000292.1:0-1946 GCA_964386685.1 uncultured Woeseiaceae bacterium
TCTTTGCACGGAAACGCAGACCTGGCCGGCATGGTAGAAGCCGCCCTTGAGAATCGATGGTAACGCCAGATCCGCATCATACGGATCGGCAAGGATGGCGGGTGCGGCACCACCGTGCTCCAGTGAGCACCGTGCCCCGGGAGCCAGTTTGGAACGAAGCATCCAGCCTACGCGGGAGCTACCAATAAAACTGAAAAAACCGACCCGTTTGTCGGTAACGAGCTTCTCGGCTGTTTCAAGATCGTCCGCGATAATCGCCTGGCACCATGCGTTCGGCAGCCCTGCCTCGCGAAGAATCTCGACAAAGCGCAAGCATGATAATGGCGTATCCTCGGCAGGCTTCACGACAACAGGGCAGCCGCTTGCGACGGCAGGCCCGACCTGGTGAACGATCAGATTCAATGGGTGATTGAATGCACTAACCGCGACCACTACGCCTATCGGTTCCTTCTGTGTAAATGCGATTCGTCCGACGGTTGCTTTGGTCGTACCAATCGGAATAACGGAGCCGGGGTGTGCGCGTAAGATCTCAGCGCACAAATGTACACCATCGATCGCGCGCAGGACTTCCACTTTCGAGTCGGTGTAGGGCTTGCCACCCTCACTTGCCGCCAGGAGCGTCAGTTCGTCGATCTGCGAGCCCATGATCGCCGCGGCTTTGTTCAATATCTCCACGCGCTCTGGTATCGACAGCCAGGATTTTCTGTCGCGAAACAGGGAATATGCGACCGACATCGCGTCTTCCACATGTTGAGGTCCCGCCGTTTCGACCTGATCGAGATCTCGACCATCAAACGGCGATGCGACGGTAAGTGTGCCGGCCGCCGGCTTGTTGCTTTCGATCATTAGCTGATGCATTTGTGCCCCGGAATTATCTTTCTTTGAGTTGCCCGCGGACGTGCTCGTGTTCATACGTCGTTATCTCATGGAGGTTGCCCCAGGGATCGCTGAAATACACGGAGTACGCCAAATCGTGATCGGTTATGCGGAGTTCGAGACCCTGGCCCTCCAGGTGTGATTTCCAGGCCAGGAACTCCTCGCCAGTAGCACCGAACGCGATGGCAGAGGTATCCGGATGGTCTTCTCTCTCGAACAAAGCCACATGCACATCACCTTCCGCATTTTCCAATGTCAGAGGACCGCCTCCGACCGCCCAGACCATGAATTTCTCAACGCGTTTGAATCCCAATACAGATTCATACCATTTTTCTGCTTCGCCCCAATTGGCGACGTAAACGTGAACATGATCGATACCGTTCAATGTTGGTGTCATGATTCCTAACTCGTAGCGTGATGCTATGAAATTCTACAGCTCATTCAGGCGAAAACCCAGGCACCTAATATACCCATCATGACAAACATTCCGAGCGCTAACGTTAGCACTGCAGCGATACCACGTTGATCAGGCGAAAGCGGCGTGAAAAATGCGGCGACGCGTCCTGCCAGAGCCATGGGAAAACCAGCTCGCCATAGATCTCGAACTGCCTGCGGGCCACCGCGTGTCATGACCTCTTGCACTTGTCCCATAGCCCGGGTTACCGGACCAATTAAAGCCTCGCTTTGTTCCCTTTCTGGTACTCGCCCGGCTGCTGCTGCATCCAGGGCCTGACGCAATGCGACCCGATCTGCGGCCCACAATGAACGGAAGACGATTGTACCTTCACTGTTTACCAGATACGCGGAGTTTGGTTTCGGATCCAACGCCCGGTGTAAATCACCGTTTATGTTGTCGGCCGCCACTGTCCACTGAATGTCATAGAATTTTTTTAGTGCCCGCGCATACTCCAGCTTTTCTTCAATAGTTGCTGACTGCGTAAAGTTCTCCCCCGGATGTGCCTCGCGGACGTACAGCATGATGAATTCGACACGGTCGCCAAACTCATCATAAAGCTCCTGCACTGACGGCGCAGCACTCGCCGTCATAGGGCATGTCATCGATCCGAAGA
>CAYLSX010000293.1:0-1921 GCA_964386685.1 uncultured Woeseiaceae bacterium
AGAACATGATGTAGTTATTGACACCATCCTGGCGTCCCAACATCACGAATTTGCCATTGATCTTTCTCGGAAATAACGCCATACCCTTGTTCTGCGCTTCCTTGCCACTGAGTGTGTGCATCTTGAACGTCAGGAAGTCGGTCGTCTCAAGAATCTGCGGCAGAATGTCGAAACCGTTGTATGCCGTATAGGTGGCGTAGTAGAGGACTGATTTATCATCATCGACAAAACGCACAAACCGGGCATCCTCGATTCCTGCGCTCTCGTTCTCGGACACCGGGAAGATTACTCTCTCAGAGATCTGTTCATCAGGGCGGAATATCACTTCGTAATTGGATCGAGCCAGCCACAACGCCGTATCGATCGCGTGGTGTTTGTCCTTCAGCCGAAACTTGGTCGAAAGGAGTTTTTTTATTTTTGATTCCAACTGACCAAACGTAAACGTCTCGCCTAGTCCTTTCAACAATTTATTCGTAATCCGATCAGGTGCTCCCATCTCGTCGAGTTTTCGTCGAAAATGAAGACGATGATAGACAGGATCTGTGTGCATCTCAGGCGTGGCAACGTATTGGCTAATGGGATCGAAGTAAATGTCGTGGTTTGCGTCAACTATTCCGCTGCGAAACTCAACCGAGGACACGTGACCTTCACCGGTCGCCCTGAAGCTCATGACGAATCGCTGCGACCCCTTGGTCAAGCCTTTCTGGTCGGGGTGAGGAACGATAGAAGGATTAAAGAGCGCCGCCGCCTCAACTGAATACTCTGCCGTGAAGTAGGCGCCAAGCAGAAGTTGTTGCTCGGGTGATAAAGAGATTCGTTTCGGGACGTGTTCTGCAATACGATCGAAGTTCCTCTGCAGGGTCTCTCGGAAGTTCCGGTGACGCCCTGAGAAATCCTGGATTACAGCGTCCAGCATGTGCTGTACATCTTCGTCGTTCAGCTTCGAGACCCGACCGATAAGGACCTTGGTGCGGGCCTCGTCTCCTGGAATATGGGGCCGGGTAATAACACGAGCGCTCTCGGCGTTCAGTAAGGTTGGACGCCTTTTGACCAGTTGCTTGCGTTGTTCTTTGACTCTCATTAATGTTTGCGCCCTGATGTAAGCTGACTAACAATGATCGTGGCTCGGTTACCCAGGTTCAGACCGTGCGGATTATAGACGGGTAGGCCGCCAGAAGCTTGCATCAAAATACACACTTTTGAGAATCGCCGGATTCGACCATAATTATGCGTATCGCAGTCCTCAGCCCCGTTTCGTGGCGGACGCCTCCCCGGCATTACGGGCCATGGGAAGCAGTGGTCAGTCTGCTCACGGAAGAGCTGGTCAATATGGGCCTGGATGTGACTCTTTTCGCCACCGGGGATTCGTTAACCAAAGCCAAACTTGTCGCTGTATGTCCGCGCCCGTATTCGGAGGACCACTCAGTGGATCCGAAAGTCGCTGAATGCCTGCACATTGCCGAGATCTTCGAGCGCGCCGCCGAATTCGATCTCATTCATAATCATTTTGATTTTCTACCGCTGACGTATTCCGGACTGGTTGACACCCCGGTGTTGACGACAATCCACGGCTTCTCATCGCCAGCGATCATGCCGGTCTACAGCAAGTACAACTCCCGTAGCCACTATGTATCGATCAGTGACTCGGACAGGTCGCCGGATCTCGATTACATAGCCACCATCCATCACGGTATAGATGTCGCGCAATTTCCATTCTGTAAAGATGATGGAGCGTATCTGTTGTTTTTCGGCCGGATTCATCCGGATAAGGGCGTGCACGAAGCGATCCAGGTTGCACAGCGGGTCGGAATAAAGCTTGTGATTGCCGGCATCATTCAGGACAAGGACTACTTCGCTACCCGGGTCGAGCCTCATATTGACGGCACGACTGTGGAATATCTGGGTTCTGTGGGACCCGACC
>CAYLSX010000294.1:0-1920 GCA_964386685.1 uncultured Woeseiaceae bacterium
CGGTCTGGATGCGGCTCATCTCGGACAATCCGGCACGATGGATGTCCTCCGGAGAAATCTGCAAGGAGGAGTGATAACGGACCGATGCCTGATAACACAACTGGCCATTCGGATTTGTGGAGACGCCGACTTTTTCCCTGCCTTCGTATTCGTTTGCAAGAAAGTCACGATAAGCGGTCATCGCAGCAATCACTTCGCCTTCAAAGATTGCCTTGTATGCGTCGGAAAACTCGGCGTCGTCGGAACGCTTTGCCGGACTGAAAAACGGGGACTCTTCAGTCGGCGTCGCAATCAATTCGTTGGTCTGCCTCAGGACTGCAGCCACGTTCGAGTTTGCGGCGAGGTAGTTATTGCTCATGCCATCACGAAGAATCTCGACTTCGGTTTCAAGGTAGCGTGCTACGTCAGCAATTCTCGCCAGCGCATTGGTCTTTTCTTCGGCTGTAGCGACAGGCTGAATGGCCATCGTTGAAATCAGCTGATACTGCCAGCTCGTCCAGGTCGGGCTGATGTTCCACCAGTCCATTTTGCAGACACGTCTTGCCGCGATGGCTTCGAGCCTTTCGCGCGTAAAGTCGTAAGTAATTTTTGCAGGGCTGCCATGCAAATTTGCTTCATCGATTCCGTTCAGTTGATCGAGCCAGCCGTCAATCCTCGTGTTAAATGCAGCGATGCTTGCCGTGCTGTGATCGCCGAATCTGTCCATCGCGTTGCTGGGATAACCAATCTCGTATACCTCTTCCGGAAACTGGGCGTAGTAGGCGTCCGTGAACTCGGTCGCAATCGCGTCGACCAGGCCAGAAGCTGCAGCAGTTGCTTGCTCGTTCCGGCCGTCATCCGCACAAGCCCCGAGTACGAGGCCGGCGCCAATCAACAAATAGCTTGTTCGCAGTCGCATATTCACATTTGCTCTCTCAATCGTGTCAATTTCGGCGTTGGGGGATGAGACCACACGATGAGTGGATAATCACGCTCTTCATTGTCCTCAAGGCCAATTCAGCCGGAACCTACGCTATCTACTAGAATCAAAGGAATCATGAAGAAAATAATCTTTGCCATGGGCATTAGCCTCGTAGTCGGTTTTGCCGCCGCCAGCTGGATGGAAACGGCCCGGTTGACCGCAGACTCATCGGAAATCGAGCAATCTGTGGTCAATGTTTCTTCCTTCGATGCGGCAGCGCCGGTAGAGGAGCGAATTCGAGCGCTGGAACGGGCGGTCATCATGGAACAGCAAGCGCGCCAGTTTCTCGAGGATGAGATTCTGTTACTGCGCGAGGAACTTGAGGAGCGGGGAGCCCAGGCTGACGAAGATGAAGAGCAGCTTGCAGCGGCCATGCAGGAGAGGAGAGAGTTAATGATGGCCCGGCGTTTTGGCGTCAGCCCGTCGCAAGGCCAGTTGGACAGGCTAATCGAGGCAGGCTTTGCACCGGAACAGGCAGCCTGGATCGTACAGCGCGAATCGGAAATACAAATGGAAATGTTGCAGGCGCGTTACGAGGCGATGCGCGGGCAGGAAAGCCGAAGATTTTTCGGCTCGACATTCGATACCGAGTTGCAGGCTGAACTGGGGGAGGCTGGTTACGAGCGATATCTGACGGCGAATGGCAGACCAACGACGATCGGGATCGGCAACGTCATAGCGAACTCACCGGCGCAGGAAGCGGGCCTGCAACCCGGCGATCAGATCGTCCGCTATGACGGCGAACGTGTGTTCAGCATGATGGATATGGCGGGACGTATCATGCAGAACGAAGCAGAGGGTAACGTGGTCGTCGATATTGAGCGCAATGGCATACCTATGCAACTCGTCGTTCCCCGCGGACCCTTGGGAGTATCGGGGAACTAACAAATAGTCTGGCCAAGGGCTCGTCTCGCATGCAAAATGACGAGTCGGACACACGGTAACAAAAGGCTCCAAGA
>CAYLSX010000295.1:0-1869 GCA_964386685.1 uncultured Woeseiaceae bacterium
GTGACTTTGAGAATTTTCGCGAAATGGTTAAGCGCGTCGTCGCCCGCGGCGTGCCCGAACTCGTCATTGATGTCCTTGAAATGGTCTATGTCGGTCATAATTACCGATACAGACCGATCAGTTCTCCGTGCCGTCGCATATGCGCGTTCCGTCTGCTCTGCGAAACCGCGCCGGTTTAAGAGCCCGGTTAGTTGATCGTGGACTGCAATTTCCTTCATTTGCTCCGACAAATCGGATGCCAGCATGAAAATCACGAACATGGCGACGCCTGTGTAGCCGGCTGGCAGAGAAAGGAAATTGATGTTTACGTAGAGCGCCTGGTAGGCGGCGTTTCCGGCGGCGCCCATCAGAACCGCAACATAAGCAGCGGCAAATTGTGACAGACCGAATAACAGCATCGTAATGGCAGCCGCCCACTCCGCCGGGCGCGGTTCATCACGATGACGCATGATCATTGTTGCGGAAAGGAACAGGGCCACTGCAGCGGCCGTCGGCAAGATCGCCGTGCGCAGGCCGACGTGCTGCTCGACGACGGTAAACCAGATAATCGTCGCATATATCGCGGCCACATACGGCCAAAGGTTTTGCGGCAGTATCTGACAATCAGTACGTTGGCAGTGTCCGCGCAGTCCGAGAGTAATCAGTGCAAGTCCAAAAGCGTTTACCGTGAGCCAATAGCTCTCGAAGTTGGGAAAAATGTCACCAGCAATATTGAATGACCATTGGGCCGTCGCGGCTAAAAATGCCAGCGACCAGGTCAGCGCATACGGCTTATTCCCCTGAGTTTTCCAGGCGAGAAAAAATATCACCGAGAGCATGGCGCTGTTCAGCGCCAATGCAACAAGGATATATGCGACGGGCGAGGTCACGGTAGGCTTTTGTCCACGGCGGAAAGAACCTATTGTGACTGCCGACAAGGGGTTTAACCTTGACGTAGCGCACGAAAATGGAGGAAGCATTGTCTGATCGGGAACAACAACGGCAACGATCGGTAAGGAGTTTCGTCAAGCGTGTAGGGCGCATGACTCCGGCACAGGATCGAGCACTGCGGGAGCTATGGCCTGAGATCGGTATCGCGTTCTCGGAAGAGCAACTGGATCTTCAGGCAGTTTTCGGCCGAACGGTGCCACGCGTGCTCGAAATCGGCTTCGGTAACGGAGAGACACTTGTCGAGCAGGCCTCCGCTAATCCCGCCATCGATTACATCGGCATCGAGGTGCACGATCCGGGTGTCGGGCATTGCCTGCTGCATATTGAAACGGCCGGATTATCAAATGTCAGGCTGATCAGTCACGATGCAGTCGAAGTCATGGCTTTGCAGATTCCCGACGGCAAGCTGAGTCGGATCAACCTGTATTTCCCGGATCCGTGGCCAAAAAAACGCCATCACAAGCGACGCTTGGTGCAGCCTTCCTTTCTGGAGCTCGCCGCGCAGAAAATCGAAGCTGCCGGTTCGCTTCACCTGGCGACAGACTGGCAGAACTATGCTGAGCACATCGATGCACTCATCGAGTCTCAGGAACGCTTCCGCTTGACGGAACGACGTGTTCATATTGGGGATAATCCGCTGGACCGACCAATAACCAAGTTCGAAAGACGCGGCCTCAAGCTCGGTCACAAAATCTGGGACTGGCAGCTCACGCGAATATAGTGAGCAGTATCAGTGGGCTGCCGGAAAACACTCAAATCATGGACAGAATCACCTTGCAAGTCGGCTTGCACAATTTTTCAAAATGCCTATAAATTGGGTAACAGGCAATCAGGTGGAGTCGAATAGCAGACCAGAGGCAAGACAATGGCTGTCGCATATCCAGTAATTGGGCATTGGTACCGACGCAGTAACGGAACTCTCTTTGAGGTTGTCGCCTT
>CAYLSX010000296.1:0-1855 GCA_964386685.1 uncultured Woeseiaceae bacterium
GGAAAACGGATTATCTGCGACCGTCGAATCTGTCTACTCCGGGCAGCTCTATGCAAACACCGCGAATACCGTTTCAGTGTCCGGATATGCGGTATCCAATCTTCGCATGAGCCACGAATTTTCGGCGGGCAACTGGACGCTGCGACCGTATCTTGGTATCAACAATATCTTCGACGAAAGCTATAACAGCAATATCAGAATCAACGCATTCGGCGGCCGTTACTTCGAGCCGGCCCCGACGAGAAACCTTTATGCAGGAATCGTGGTTCGCTTTGAATAGGAGACTGTCAGCAGCCATTTGTGCTCTCTTGCTTAGCGCCTGCGGTGGGCAGGGCGACCAATCTGGCCGCTATGCCGACCTGGTGCTCCGAAACGGCAATGTCCACACAGTCGATGAATCCCTTCCCAAGGCAGAGGCCGTCGCGATCATTGGCGATCGAATCGTCGCTGTCGGCAGCGATCGGGAAATCGACCGTCTGATCGGTGACCGGACAGAAGTTGTAGACGTCGAAGGGCAGACTGTGATTCCGGGATTCATCGAAGGCCATGGCCACTACATGAGTTTCGGCAGCTCACTGATGAATCTGGATTTTCGTTATTCGAAGAGTTTCGAGGAGATCGTTGCGCTGGTCGCCAAAGCCTCAAGATCTACACCCGCGGGCGAGTGGATCATCGGCCGGGGCTGGCACCAGGATAAATGGCAAACGAAACCGGAGACAACAGTTGAAGGATTGCCGCTGCATGATGCGTTAAGCGCAGTGACGCCAAGGCATCCCGTCATGTTGATTCATACGAGCGGTCACGCCGTGTTTGTTAATCAGAAAGCGATGACGCTCGTCGAGTTGGGCCAGGATACGGAACCACCGGAGGGCGGTGAAATCGTTCGTGATGAAAATGGTCGCGCGACCGGCATGATGCGCGAAGCCGCGCAGGATATTTTCAGGGCTGCATATGCTTCTCATCAGGCCCAACGCCAAGCCGATGTCATTGATGCGGATATGCGGCGCATGGCGACGCTGGCGGGTGAGGAGTCTCTTCGTCACGGCATCACTTCCTTTCAGGATCTTGGCACCTATTTCCATGAAGTCGATTTGCTCAAAATCATGGCAGAGGAAGGCACGCTGCCGGTGCGGCTATACATGGCCTTCGAAGAGCTGGTGGTCGACATGAAGGATCGTCTGGCCGATTACCGAATGGTCGGTCACGCCAACAACTTTCTGACCGTCCGAACTATTGGGGAAAAAGTACTCGACGGCGCGCTCGGCACGCACGGTGGCTGGTTGCTGGAGCCGTATACAGACCTGCCACGCAGTCATGGCCTGAACGTTAACTCGATCGAAGAAATCGAAGAGTCTGCCCGGCTTGCCATGAAACACGATTATCAGCTTGCGATTCAGGGAATCGGTGACCGGGCCGTTCGCGAGCTGTTCAATATTTATGAGGCGGAGTTTGCGAAACACCCGGAGAAAAAGGATCTTCGCTGGCGCATCGAGCACGCGCAGGTCATTCATCCGGACGACGTGCCTCGCTTCGCAGCAAACGGGGTGATTCCGGCGGTCCAGGGTATATTCGCCTGCTCCGATGGGCCCTGGGTTGAAGACAGGCTCGGACCCGAACGGACTAATGAGCGCGGTTACATTTTCAATACCCTGGTTGACGCTGGCGCTGTTCCGACGAACGGGACCGATCCACCCGTGGACGAGATCAGTCCGATTGGCAGCTTTTACTGTTCGGTTACGAGAATCCTGCCTGATGGCTCAAAATTTCAGGCCGATGAGGTGTATTCGCGAGAGCGTGCTCTGTATTCCTATACGATGGGCAACGCGATCGCCGCTTTCGAAGAAGACATCAAGGG
>CAYLSX010000297.1:0-1846 GCA_964386685.1 uncultured Woeseiaceae bacterium
GTCATGGCAGAACGTAACGCCGCGCGGACTCCCGACCGGTGGCCGCGTCGACTCGGTCGAGCCGTCGCCGCATGATGCGGCGAAAGCCTACATTGCCGTGCTCAGGTACCAGTTTGGCGACTGGAATCCCTACATCTACAAGACAGACGACTTCGGCAGGCGCTGGCAGCTCCTGACCAACGGCCGCAATGGCATACCCGAGGGTTTTCCAACGAGAGTCGTGCGCGAAGATCCGGTCAAGGAAGGGTTGCTTTACGCAGGCACTGACTCCGGCATGTATGTCTCGCTCGACGACGGCAAGTCATGGCACGAGTTTCAGCAGAACCTTGCGGTCACCCCGGTTACCGATATCAAGGTGATTCGTGGCGATCTCGCGATCTCGACCATGGGCAGATCTTTCTGGGTGCTGGATAACATCAGCACATTGCGTCAGGACGCCTTCCAGGATTCCGTGAACGACACCGTCGTATTCGAGCCGAAAGACACCATTCGTTATCGCCAGGTTTATCAATCGAAAGACGACGGCGTGCCACACTACCCGGCACCGGCTGTCGTTATCGACTATCGCCTGCCGGACGAGGTCCCTGACACTATTCGTCTCGACATCCTTGATGCCAGCGGCGGGCTTGTGAATTCATACGAGAGTGTTGCCGACGATGCTGAAGATGAAACCGGCGACAAGGTCGTTGAGGATATGAGTCTCAGCCAGGAATCGGTCATTGCAGACGAATCCCTGTCAAACGAAGCCGGAATGAATCGTTTTCGCTGGAATATGAAACACCTCGGCGCGTGGCATGAAGAAGACGACGACCGCTTCAAAAATGGCCCGCTCGCGAAACCTGGAACCTACAAAGTGCGATTAACCGTTGACGACGATGTTGCGGAACAGTCATTTGATTTGATTGTTGATCCACGCGTTTTGCAACAGGGCACGTCCTTAGCCGACATCAGCGCGCAGGTCGATCTCTCGTTACAACTTGTCGAATTACTTTCTGAAGCCAGAAAGCTTGAAAAACAACTGACGGACGAACAAGTTGACCTCGAAGGCAAGGGCGACGACAGATCGGACGCTGAGCAACAACGGCTCGATCAAATAGAAAGCGTGCTTGAGGATCTGAAGACGGCCGACATCATCTATCCGCAGCCTATGCTGACAGCTCAGATTTCCTACCTTTACAATATGATCAATGAGGCTGACCAGGCCCCCGGGAAGGAAGCGGAAGATCGATTCGAGGTGTTAACGCTGCAGCTGCTTGAAATTACCGCAGCAGCCGCCGAATAACCTGACCGGGCCTGTTTTCGGTTGTAGCGCCGTCGGCAAATACGAGTTCGCCGCCAACCCACACGGATATGATGCCTTCCGAGAGTTCGGTCGGCGCCAACGGTGTTGCATGGTCAATAACGGTATCCGGGTTAAAAAGTACGAGATCTGCGACGGCGCCCTGGCGGATGAGGCCACGATCGGTGAATCCCATGTGG
The DNA here is from genome assembly GCA_964386685.1 of uncultured Woeseiaceae bacterium. Lineage (GTDB taxonomy): Bacteria > Pseudomonadota > Gammaproteobacteria > Steroidobacterales > Woeseiaceae > JACZWL01. Next base: position 1,480 of record CAYLSX010000297.1, read on the forward strand.
GTCGCGGTCAGCCCCGTCATTTTGTGAATGGCTGTTTCGAGTGGCATCAGCTTCTGTTCGCGAACATAGCGCCCCAGTACGCGGGGGAACGAACCCGCGCTTCGCGGGTGCAAGTTGCCGATGCCGCCGTCGGTACAGATATTGGCTTCGGACCAGGTCATGAGCTCAGAAATGTCCGAAGATTCCATGCTGGTACCGATGATCGATTCGGCGCGCTCTCCGGTTTCCTGCTGCATCAGGTCGGCTTCCTCGGCAAGCTGTGAGAAAGCGGTCACCGCGTCGACTTCCCGTAATGCCGCAATCTCGGTCAGCGTCTTGCCGACGTAGTCCGGATTCGGCTCGAACTTCGTCATCCAGATGCCATCCG
>CAYLSX010000298.1:0-1822 GCA_964386685.1 uncultured Woeseiaceae bacterium
TCTCGAGCCATTTGCGGCGATCTGCCGAGCGTTTTTTCGCCAGCAGCATGTCCATGATCTGATCCGTCTTGTCTTTTGCATCGACGGTGAGTTGCACAAGGCGTCGCGTATCGCGATTCATCGTCGTCTCACGCAATTGCGGCGGGCTCATCTCACCCAGTCCTTTGAATCGGGTGACCATCACCTTGCCTTTCATCTTCTCGGCCTCGATTCGATCCAGGACGCCTTGTCGTTCACTGTCGTCGAGTGCGTAAAAGACTTCCTTACCGACGTCGATGCGATATAGCGGTGGCATCGCGACGTACACGTGACCGGCCAACACGAGCTCGCGGAAATGCCTGAGAAACAATGCGCAAATCAAAGTCGCGATGTGCGCGCCATCTGAATCGGCATCGGCGAGAATGCATACCTTGTGGTAACGCAAGTCGTCGAGGTTCGGGTTGCCCGGATCGATGCCGAGCGCGACGCTGATATCGTGCACTTCCTGGGAACCGAGAATCTCGCTCGTGTCGACCTCCCAGGTATTCAGAATCTTGCCCCTGAGCGGCATGATCGCCTGGGTGATGCGATCACGTGCCTGTTTCGCAGAACCGCCGGCAGAATCGCCCTCGACGAGAAAAATCTCGCAGAGTTCGGGTTCCTGTGAAGTGCAGTCCGCGAGCTTTCCGGGCAACGCCGGTCCCGTTACGATTTTCTTGCGGATGACTTTCTTGGCGGCTTTGAGACGTTTCTGTGCTTTCTGTATTGCCAGCTGAGCAATCGCATCGCCCGTCTCGGGATGCTGATTCAGCCAAAGGGCAAAACCGTCTTTGATGACGCCGGTAATGAAGGCGGCCGACTCGCGTGACGAGAGCCGTTCTTTGGTCTGGCCGGAAAACTGCGGCTCCGCGAGTTTGGCGCTGAGTACAAAACTCAGGCCATCCCATATGTCTTCGGGCACCAGGGAGACGCCACGCGGCAACAGACTGCGGAATTCGCAAAATTCACGTAGTGCGTTAGTCAAGCCGGTTCGCAAGCCATTGACGTGTGTGCCGCCTTGCGGCGTCGGTACCAGGTTGACGTAACTTTCCGTAACGGTCTGGCTCTCTCCGGTCTGCCAGACCAGCGCCCAGTCCACCGATTCCTGGTTGCCGCTGAGACTGCCGCCAAATGGTTCGGCCGGCAGGTGTTCAACTTTGCCGATTGCCTCGAGCAGATACTCTTCGAGCCCGCCCGAATAACACCACTCGACCTTTTCTTTCGGTTTCTCGACTTTGAGCTTGACCGTCAACCCCGGGCAAAGCACGGCCTTGGCACGCAACATGTGTTTCAAGCGTGAGATCGAAATTTTCGCCGAGTCGAAATACTGCGGGTCCGGCCAGAATCGAATCGTCGTTCCGGTGTTCGCCTTACCAACCTTGCCGACAACTTCGAGCTTGCCGCGTTTTTTGCCATTGACGAAGCTCAGGTTGTATTCCTTGCCACCTCGTCGAATCCAGACCTCGAGATTCTTCGACAGCGCATTGACCACCGACACCCCGACGCCATGAAGTCCGCCCGAAAACTGATAACTCTTGTTATTGAATTTTCCGCCGGCGTGCAAACGCGTAAGAATTAGTTCGACGCCCGGAATTTTTTCTTTCGGATGAATGTCTACCGGCATGCCACGACCATCGTCGACAACTTCGACGGAGCCATCTTTGAACATCGTTACTTCGATTTTTTTGCAGTGGCCAACGATCGCCTCGTCGACGCTGTTATCCACCACCTCGTGGGCGAGATGGTTCGGTCGGGTCGTATCCGTGTACATGCCCGGCCTGCGTCGCACAGGCTCAAGGCCGCT
>CAYLSX010000299.1:0-1806 GCA_964386685.1 uncultured Woeseiaceae bacterium
CGGAGCAAGTAGTCTACACCCGAGTAACAATCCGCAACCACGCGATACACGCTCCTGGATCGTCAATCTCCCCTGCATCCCAAACCTGATCAGCCAGCTCCTCGGACTTCGCGAAATCCCCAAACAGCTAGTCCGCCGGGGATGATAAAACTCACCCATGAAGCAAAAATCGGAATGGCCGTATCGTCGACTTGGATCGATCAGCCATATATCAGCCTTGTTAGATGCGCAAGCGCGACGACGGTGAAAAGAATCGCCGAAACGCTGCGATATGTCCTGAAATTCATCGCTATCTCCCAATACGAATATCACACACGCAAGATTTCGTGTGCTGTCACCGAATTGGTATTGATCAGACAAATTTGTCCAATACCTAAATGCAATTTATATAGCATCGCACTGCTTGCTTTGCGTCGAATGCAGGATTGCTAATACACAGCTTGCGATATTCCTCCTCTGTAGAGAAACTCGGGGCGAGCGAACATGAAAATACGCCACGAAGCGCCATCGGTAAAAATGCGGCGCCAATTCCTCAAAATAGTCGCGCCGAATCACAGGCCCGAGCTATGTCAGTGCGTGATTTGTCGGAAGTGTTCCAGGAATGCGTCAAATTGCGCATGTTTGTCGTGGCAACGGGTCACCAGCAGCCGTCCGTTCTCACCCATTCTGCGGCGGGTATCCGCATCGGCAGCCAGTTTTTCGATTCCGCTGGCGAGATCCACCACGTCACCGGGTTCCGCCATGTAACCAGTCTCTGCCTCGATCACGATCTCCGGCACGCCGGCGATACGACTGGCAACTACCGGCACGGACATCGCCATGCTCTCAAGTAGCACGTTCGGCAGCCCCTCCTTGTACAGGCTGGAAAGTACGGTGATATCGAGGCGTTCGAAGACGATATCCGGCTCACGCGTGAACGGGAAAAACGATACATGTTCCTCGAGCGCCAGTTCTTTGACCTGCTGTTTCAGCATGGCTTCGTCCGGTCCGTCGCCGACCAGCATCGCGTGCACCTGCGGTAGCGGCCCGTCCGCGAGCCGACGGACAGTCTCGATCAGGACGCTCAGACCCTTACGCTCCTCGAAAGAACCGATGCAACCCAGCACTGGGAACGCATGCTCCGGCAGCGGATAACGCTTCAAGGACTCCGCACGACCGTCCTCGGACGGTTGAAAACGACCGATTTCCGTTCCCTGGTAAACGAGGGCGACCTTGTCGGCCGGAATGCCGTACTGGGCGATCAGGTAATCACGGGTAAAACCGGTGATCGCGATCACAGCGTAATTAATGTCGCGACCCGACTGGTAAAATTCCCGTTTGTATTCCGGCACAATGGTACCGGTCTTCGGAAGCAGCCAAGTCTGGAGTCTGCCTTCATCTATACAACGCGCAGCGAATACTGAACAATGAAAGCCGTTGCGTGGCGGATGAACGGTACACAGCGCCACGTCGCAATTGCCCAGGGCATCGATCCAGATTTTCCGACTGTCTTGCCCTTCCTCCATGACGCCATGCCAGTCATAAGTACACACTTGGGCACCGGTGCCGTCGATTTGTTTCTGCATCCACGTGTCCGCCGGGCAAAGGACGGTGACCGCTTCGCCCTTGCCGAGGAAGTAGCGTGTGGCTTCGGATACCCAGATCTGGGTACCGCCGTGTAGCGGTGTATCTTCGATGAATCCAATTCGCACGCGTATCTCCTGGCCCAGTCCGCTGGGGCGCGTCAGAATGTATCGATCAACTCAGCAAACGTCGCTTGCAGTCGATCACGGCTGTACCGGTTGCGAACGGCGGCCTTGTTATGCG
>CAYLSX010000300.1:0-1803 GCA_964386685.1 uncultured Woeseiaceae bacterium
GAGGAACTTCTGTGAACGTTGACCTGTCGCTATCGAGTATTTTCGAATATCGCGTCGAGTAACCACCTCTTCTCTCGGTGGCGCCGATCGACCGATATTTGCCAACAACTCGCTTGTCAGTAGTTCGCTCATTCAGTATTTGTTCCGGTCATTGCTACCGTAATGGTGACCCATATATGATTGCCCTGCAAACAAAGCCCTGCCCGGGTTACAAGTTCGTGGCCACGTGGATAAATGCTTATGGAGATACGGCAGTGTCAGACGCCGGAAGATGTCGCTGTCGCCGGCGCAAATTTTATCTCTGCCCGTGCGACGGAGGCGATCGCTGAACGTGGTCAATTCACATTGGCCCTCAGTGGCGGCAGTACACCGTGGGTCATGCTAGGCAAACTAGCCGGGCACGACTTGCCCTGGAATCGTGTCAAAATATTTCAGGTCGATGAGCGTGTCGCGGCGGACGGTGACCCGGAACGTAACCTGGTGCATATTCGCGAGGTATTTGCCGATCGAATCGTGCTGCCCGCGGAAAATCTCCTGGCGATGCCGGTCGTCAGTGACGATCTCGAGCAGGCGGCCGGCAAGTACCAGGAAATATTGACCAATTTGGCGGGAGACCCGCCGGTTTTGGATGTCATTCATCTGGGGCTGGGCGGTGATGGACATACTGCGTCGCTGGTACCGGGCGATCCGGTTCTCAATGAAAGTGAACGCGATGTCGCGATCACCGATACTTACAGCGGGCGGCGCCGCATGACAATGACGTATTCGATCATCAACCGCGCAAGACAACTATTGTGGTTGATCACGGGCGACGGCAAAGCCGACATGCTGAGTCGATTGATTCAGGGCGATTCCGATATACCAGCAGGGCGGGTCAGCCAGCAGCAGGCGACAATCGTTGCGGATGCGGCCGCACTGCCCAGACACATAAATGAATGAAAGGAGCTAGACAATAATGTTAAGGCTTGGCTACAAAGCGTCCGCGGAACAATTCGGTCCTCGAGATCTGTTGGAGTTTTCTGTGCTTGCAGAAGAAGTTGGCTTCGATTCGGTCATGGTGAGCGATCATTTTCAGCCGTGGCGGCACACGGGTGGCCACGCGCCGTACTCCCTGGCCTGGCTTGCAGCACTCGGCGAGCGCACGTCGCGAGTTGTGATGGGCACGAGCGTCGCTACTCCGACCTTTCGCTATCACCCGTCTATCGTCGCCCAGGCGGTCGGCACCATCGCCTGCCTCAGTCCAGGTCGCGTCATCTTAGGGATTGGTACGGGCGAGTCGATGAACGAGGTGCCGGCGACCGGCATCGAATGGCCGAAGTTCAAGGAACGCTTCGGCCGTCTCAGGGAGTCTGTGGAATTGATGCGGCAGTTGTGGACCGAGGACCGCGTGACATTCGAAGGAGAGTATTACCGCACCGAGAGCGCGACGATTTACGACAAACCGGATGAGCCTGTGCCGATCTACGTCGCGGCAGCCGGACCCACTGCATCGAAATTCGCAGGGCGGGTTGCCGACGGCTTCATATGCACGAGCGGCAAGGCCCTTGAACTCTACACAGAGACGCTATTACCCAATGTGCAGATGGGACTGGAGAAATCCGGACGCTCGATGGGTGACATCGAGAAGACGATCGAGATGAAAGTGTCCTTCGACACCGATATCGACAGAGCGATGCAGGACACCTCCCATTGGGCCGCGCTCGCGCTATCGCCAGAGGAAAAGATGGGCATCGAGGATCCTGTGGAAATGGAAAAACTCGCCGACGCCTTACCCGTGGAACGTGCTGCGAGTCGATGGATCGT
>CAYLSX010000301.1:0-1719 GCA_964386685.1 uncultured Woeseiaceae bacterium
ATCCACCTGTCCTCAGCATGATTGATAATGAACACGATCTGTTCCGGGAAAAGCCTCGGATTGATGGTGTGGCACACAAAACCTGATCCACCGATCGCGTAATAGCATTCGAGATGCCGATAGTCGTTCCACGCGAGCGTCGCAACTCGATCACCTTGTGACAATCCCAATTTGCCAAGTGCATTTGCAAGCTGCCGGGTGCGGTGAAAGCAGTCGGCGTATGTATACCGATGCTGCGGATTGTCGGTGGTTATCGAAACGATCTCGCGATCGCCGTAATTCTGATCCGCATGCCGCAGGATCGACGAGATCAGAAGTTGTGTGTCCATCATCAGGCCGCGCATTTGTATCCTCCGGGCTGCCGGCAGTTTTTTTCGACGCGCCATTAGACGAACAAAGCGGCTCAACTGCAAGCATTGTCGACAAGCCCGGATCGAAAACAACATTAAAGTCGCGCAGCGCCCGGCAAAGACCCTCCATGACCCGGATTTCAAAGCAGTTTTGGCCGGGTCGGGAAACCCTGTAACGGCGGAACATGCTATTCTTGACGGCAAAATCGCCACTTGAAGATCGCCGTCTGAGAAGGACTCTTAAACGGATATCAGGCAGGGCGGATTTGCCGGACAAACAAGCTTCCGACATGCGGAAAGAAGAACTGAATGCCCGGCGATGACAATCCGTTAATTTATGGAGGGGGATTACCATGGCTAACAGAATTCGGTTCGCCAATCCACATTTCACTATCTCAGTTGCGGCAAATTTGACCATCAAATCAATTGCCATGCTATTTGCAATCGGCGCGTTCGGGGTCGCTGCCAATGCGCAAGAATACGTTATCGAAGAGATTATCGTTACGGCAACGAAGCGAGCAACGACGCTGCAGGCAACACCCGTTGCAGTATCGGTCGTCACTGCGGACGTATTGGACAAAGCGCAGATACACGACATCAAAGACCTGCAATCACTTGTGCCCTCTCTTCGCGTCACGCAATTACAAACGACTGGCAATACCAACTTCATTATTCGTGGATTTGGCAACGGTGCGAACAACGCCGGCATCGAACCGTCGGTAGGCGTCTTCATCGACGGCGTGTATCGCTCGCGGTCGGCATCGGCGCTCGCCGATCTGCCCAACCTTGAGCGCATCGAGGTTTTGCGCGGCCCGCAAAGCACACTCTTCGGCAAGAATGCCTCGGCGGGCGTCATCAGCGTGATCACAGCAAAACCAGACCTCGACGCTTACAGTGGTTCCGCCTCACTCACGGTAGGGGACTTCAGCCAGGTAATCGTCAAAGGTGACATTACGGGTCCGTTGTCAGACACCGTCGCTTTCAGCCTGTCCGCGAATTCGAATACTCGCGATGGCTATTTCACCAACCTCGAAGATGGCGTGGAATATAACGAGCATGATCGCTTTGGTATTCGAGGTCAGCTTTTGTTCCAGCCAGGTGACAACCTGGAGCTGCGCTTCATCGCCGACTATGAAGAAATGGATGAAGTCTGCTGTGGGGTCGCGAATCTCGTCGATGGCCCGACGGGGGGCGCGATACGATTCATTGGTGGTAGCCTGCTTCCGGAACAGCCGTTTTCGCGCACACAATTCTACGACTTCAACCCGGAAAACGACATCGAAAACAGCGGAATATCCTTACAGGTTGACTACGATTTCGAAGCGATGACGCTGACATCGATTACGTCCGTCCGAAGCCTGTCACGTTT
>CAYLSX010000302.1:0-1693 GCA_964386685.1 uncultured Woeseiaceae bacterium
CCACTCAAACGACCGGCATCGGCAGCCTCGCGAATGAGCGGGACCAGCGAGAATCGGCCGGCTACCTGTCCCGCGAACAACTCTGGCCGATAAACGGCTATGCCACTGTAGGTGAGTGGCCGATTGCCGTCATTACTGACCAGGCCATCAACGAGGTCAAAGTCGCCGCCATCCTTGTGCTCCGGCGTCGGTACCAGGATAAGGTGTCCCAGCGCATTGTCGTCTAGCACCAGATCGTGCAGCCGAAAGTCGGTATAGGTGTCTGCATTAACAATCCAGAACGGATCCTTGCCGAGTAGTGGCAGGGCGTGATGAATGCCGCCGCCGGATTCCAGTACGTTGTCATACTCCGGGCTATAAATAACCTGCAGTCCGAATTTCGAACCTGAGCCGACACGCTCAACGATTTGTTCGCCAAGCCAGTCAAGATTGATGACGACTGTAGTTACGCCAGCTTCTGCCAATGCGTTCAGATGCCGCTCCAGCAGACTTTCACCATTGACTTCAACGAGCGCCTTCGGCATCTCGTCCGTTAGCGGACGCAGGCGTTCACCGCGCCCTGCCGCAAGAATCATTGCGATCACTGTTGCTCTCTCAAAGCAGGCAGGCACCGTTCGCTAATCAGCTCGGTAAGGAAACCCAGCTCTTTATACGCGGGCCCGAGGGTTACGATGTATTCGAGCGTTCGCGGCACATCGGGCATATAGCCGGTTTTGCCATCACGATGCAGCAGCCGCGCAAAGATGCCGGATGCTTTCAGGTGTCGTTGCACGCCCATCATATCGAATTGTCGAATGAACTGCGCCGGTCGCAGTCTCGTCTTCGTATCTGTGTCCAGTCGATCGTAAAACTGCATTGCCCATGTATTGACTTGCTCCGCAGGCCAGCTCACGTAGCAATCCTTTAGCAGTGAAACGAGATCGTAAGTTAATGGTCCTTCCACCGCGTCCTGAAAATCGAGAATGCCGGGATTATTGTCATTGCTTACCATCAGGTTTCTTGAATGATAGTCACGGTGAACAAAAACCTTTCGCTGTTGAAGTGCATTATCGATCAGCAGCCGACTCACTTCCTGCCAATGTCGTTCGTCTGCATCCGTGAATTCGATTTTCAGGTGCCGCTCACATAGCCAATCGTGGAAGAGCGACAACTCGAAGGCCAACAGCGCTTCGTCGTAGGGAGGAAGTTCTGATTGATATTCGCCGCCGAGACTCTGCATCCTTGCGAGCGCCGCTATCGCATCACCATAGAGAGCATCTGCGCAGGAACGATCACTACGGAGTGCAGTCAGATAAAGCTCAGAACCGAGATCGGTCAACAGAAGGAAGCCGAGATCGAGGTCGGTGTTCAGAATGCGTGGAGCGTTGAGACCCATTTGCTCGAGGAATCCGGCAATTTGTATGAAGGGCCCGCAATCTTCCTGTTCCGGGGGCGCGTCCATGACTATCCGCGTCGTGTCGCCGCTATTGAGCCGGTAGTAATGGCGGAAACTGGCGTCTTCTGATGCAGAGGCCAGCGACTCGGGGTCCAGCGCATCGATGCCAGCCAGCCAGTGCTCCAGCGCCTCGCGGCGAGCTGTGATGTCAGTGCTTGCGATCTTCAAGTCTCCACGCGGGTTTGCAGGCTGTTCATAAAATGGAAGGTAGCAAATCGCAATAACTGATAACATCTTTTCTCGATAACATCTTGTACC
>CAYLSX010000303.1:0-1683 GCA_964386685.1 uncultured Woeseiaceae bacterium
TGATCATTATGGCGGCCGTACCGCTCGGCATGATCGGTGTGCTCATTGGTTTGTTGGTAACCGGGTGGGCAATGGGATTCATGGCCATGCTGGGAATCCTGTCACTGGGCGGTATCGTTATCAACAACGGAATTATTTTAGTTGACTTCATCGAAACCAATGTCGCGGAAGGTCAGGATCTCAAGGACGCTGTTGCGACGGCGGGTCGGGTACGGATGCGGCCTATCATTCTCACCACGCTGACAACGATCGGCGGCTTGCTGCCGCTGTCACTGTTTGGCGGCGCACTCTTCGCACCTATGACCAATGGCATGATATTCGGATTGTTGGTGTCGACCGTGCTCACGCTCTTTGTGATCCCTTCGCTGTACGTGCTGATGGTCGAAAAGGCCGGAATGAAGATTATCCGCACAGATGAAGAGGCATTCGTGACAGAAATAGAAAATCCAGCGTGACTAAAGGGAGCGATGCACGTGACAGACCTGACTTTGTACTGGCTAATTCCGAAGGATCGCAGTAGTCGTGTCCGGTGGCTGCTCCGGGAACTTGATGTCGAATTTTCCGAGAAAAAAATGAACGCGTCGGCCGGCGAACATCGGAGCGGCGATTACCTCGACGTCAACCCGTTTGGCAAGGTGCCGGCGATCGTCACAGACAATCTGAACCTATCTGAGTCGGGTGCAATACTGCTGTACCTACTGGAAGTCTTCGACACCAAGCACCACTTTTCGCCCGAACGCGATGCGGGACTTTGGCCGACATTCTTGCAATGGTTCTTCTGGGGACTAACTACGTTTGAAGGTGCTGTATTCGCATTTACTGGCCATCAGGAGGAAAAAGACCGCGCTCATCTCGAACGCTTCCTGGCACCACTCGACCACAAGCTTGCATCGCAAGACTACCTCGTAGGCGATTCATTCACAGCTGCCGACATCGTGTGCGCCTACGATCTGGGCATGTTATCCGGCACCCATGAGCTTGAGACCTATCCATCGATCCATGCGTACCTATCGCGACTGCTAGCCAGGCCGGCAGCGACGAGCTTTGCCAGGGCAATTGGGTGGGAGTAGAAAAGGAGATGGCTCCGGTGCTCAAAAATGAACCAGCTGTTGGAGATCTTCGGGAGTGAACTGTTGATCGAACTGCTGGAGGCTGGTATCTAGCATATCCCAAGGCTGAGCACTCGAGGTCCAAATTGCCTGCTGTGGTTTGAATTCCGACGGGTCATCCAGACTCGCGGCGACAATAAAGATGATGTCTGGAAAATCCGGTTGCAACAATACGTTCGAACCACACTTCGGGCAGAAACCTCGCTTGAGTTGTCTGCCGCTGTCGGCTTCGACGGCATAATATCGCGGTTCATCGGCGGTGAGTTCAAGCTTGTCACTAGGCACCCAAAAGAGCGCGACAAATCCACTGCCGCTCGCCCGTTGGCAAGCCCTGCAATGGCACTTGTACTGAAGCACGGGTTTTGACCTGCATACGTATCGAATCGATCCACAGGCGCACCCGCCGTTTAAAGAAAACCCCATTGATGAACCCTCTCCTGATTTAACACCGTCTCCCAACGCGATTATAGCGACTTCACGAATCTCCCGATTGAGTCTTTGACAGATCATCAATCTACGATAAGAAACCTAATACAGAATCGCTGCGCTGCTGGAATTCTTCGGAACGGCGTTT
>CAYLSX010000304.1:0-1665 GCA_964386685.1 uncultured Woeseiaceae bacterium
TTACCAGTATTCCTTATGAGCAGATCGATTCGTTCCTTTCGAAAGGACTCGTTCTCGAGAAAGGACAGATAGACCGCATGCCGTATATCGTTGCCGTGCGCGGCGATCACATGATGGCCGCTGCAGGTAACAACATTTATATACGCGGCGGTACTGCGACGCAACCTGGCACTCGATACAGCATCGTGCATATTGGAGACGAGTTGGTCGATCCGGACGACAACAAGGTTGTCGGCTTCCAGGGAATCTACGTCGGTGAGGGCCTGATGGCTCGAGGCGGCGATCCGGCGACTGTCGCGCTAACAGACACAAACCGTGAAGCACTCAATGGTGACCGTCTGATTCCAGAGACCGTTGATATACCGCTGAATTTCTTCCCGAAGGCCCCCGATATTCAGGTTGATGGCCGAATCATCTCGGTAGTAGATGGCGTATCCATGATTGGGCAGTACCAGGTCGTCGTTATGAACCGCGGCGCAAGAAATGGATTGGCGCCGGGAGACGTCCTGACAGTATTCCAGAGAGGCGCCGTCGTTAAGGACCGCGTCGAGGGCGGAAACGTCAGGTTGCCGGATGAAGAAGCCGGCACACTCATGGTATTTAAGGTATATGACCGTATCGGTTACGGACTCGTGATGGAGGCAACTCAGCCAATTCACGTTATGGACGCCGTGCGCAACCCCTACTGATCAAAGCCTAAGAAACGGGCCGACATCCTCCGGGGTGTCGGCCCGTTTTTTGTCTACGACAAATATCGGGGACTGACCTTTGGGTCTGTCCCCAAAATGCCAAGAGAATCGATGAGCGACAAAGAAAAGCAGTGGCTGGAGAAAACCGAAAACCGGATCATCGAATCCGACTCGGATGATTTTCCGGAGTTGTTACGCGAAATCCCCGGCCCTCCCGCTCTCTTATATATAGTCGGCAATGCCGAGGCACTGCACATGCCGGCGCTTTCGATCGTAGGCAGCAGAAATCCGTCTCGCGGCGGCAAGGAGAATGCCTACGAATTCGCCAAGCACCTTGGGCGATCGGGCTTTTGCATCGTCAGCGGTTTGGCGCAGGGCATCGATACCGCCGCACATGAAGGTGCACTTGCCGCCGGGGCGATGACGGTGGCATTCCTCGGTCACGGCATTGACCGAGTGTACCCCTCGGTGAATCGCGATCTCGCGCATCGAATTTCACAAAATGGCACGCTGGTGTCCGAGTACCCGCTTGGCAGCCCGCCCCGCCGGGAACATTTTCCGCAGCGCAACAGGCTCATCAGCGGTCTGAGCCTCGGCACACTGGTCGTCGAGGCCGCAAGGCGCAGCGGATCTTTGATTACCGCACGCCTCGCCGGCGAACAAGGCCGTGAAGTGTTCGCCATTCCCGGCTCAATACATAATCCGCTGTCTCGCGGTTGCCACCAATTAATTAAACAAGGCGCTAAACTTGTCGAAAACGCGGATGACATTGTTAGCGAACTCGGATCGCTTGCCGGCCATCTTATGCAAAATGATACGAATCAGGAAAAGGAAGAATCAGAAAATATTGAACACGATGCCGACTACGAGATTTTGCTCAATAGCTTGTCTTACGACCCCACGAGCGCAGACGAACTCGCGGAGAATTCCGGATTGACGATCGATCAGGTTTCCTCCATGCTTCTGATACTGGAGC
>CAYLSX010000305.1:0-1664 GCA_964386685.1 uncultured Woeseiaceae bacterium
CCCAGAGAAATCGTCCAGGAACTGGACAAACACATCATTGGCCAGGACGAGGCCAAGCGGGCGGTAGCGATCGCTCTCAGAAACCGCTGGCGCCGCGTGCAGGTAGACGAACCCCTGCGTAGCGAAATAACGCCGAAAAATATCCTGATGATCGGCCCGACGGGCGTTGGCAAGACGGAGATATCCCGCCGCCTCGCCAAGCTCGCCAAGGCGCCGTTTATCAAGGTCGAGGCGACAAAATTTACGGAGGTCGGCTATGTCGGCCGCGAAGTGGACAGCATCATTCGTGACCTTATGGACATTTCCATCAAGATGACCCGTGAAGATGAGATGTCAAAGGTCAGTCACCGCGCCGAAGACGCTGCCGAGGAGCGTATTTTGGATGTGCTGTTGCGCCGATCCGCCCACGGCGTTGGCTTCACCGCGGAAAATGATGACACCCATGACGACAGCGAAACTCGTCAGAAATTTCGGAAAATGCTTCGTGAAGGAAAGCTCGACGACAAGGACATAGAGATCGATATTCAGGCTATACCGGTTGGCGTCGAAATCATGGCGCCACCCGGTATGGAAGAAATGACCAGTCAGCTTCAGGGCATGTTCCAGAATCTCTCGGGTGGCAAACAGAGAACCAAGAAACTCAAAGTTAAAGCAGCGTTGAAACTCCTGACGGATGAAGAAGCGGCCAAGATGCTCGACGAAGAAGAGATCAAGGCGAAGGCACTCGAATCGGTCGAACAGCACGGCATCGTGTTTCTCGATGAGCTCGACAAGGTCGCGCGCCGGTCCGAGACCATGGGCGCAGATGTCTCCCGTGAAGGTGTGCAACGCGACCTTTTGCCGCTGGTCGAAGGCTCAACGGTCAACACGAAGTACGGCATGGTTAAGAGCGACCATATTCTCTTCATAGCCTCGGGTGCGTTTACAGTATGCAAGCCGTCTGACCTGATTCCTGAATTGCAGGGTCGTTTTCCGATTCGGGTGGAATTGAAATCACTTACAACGGAAGATTTCGTCCGCATCCTTACCGAGCCCGACGCCTCTTTGACGCTGCAATACTCGGCACTGATTTCGACCGAAGACGTCAGTCTTGAGTTTGTGGAAAGCGGTGTTCGTCGACTCGCCGAAGTCGCATATCACGTCAACGAAAACACCGAGAACATCGGTGCGCGACGGCTGCATACGGTGATGGAGCGATTACTCGAGACCGTATCCTTCGAGGCCTCCGACAAGAGCGGATCGCACGTCCAGATCAACGCCGGTTATGTCGACGATCATCTTGCCGAACTTTCGAAGGACGAGGATCTCAGTCGTTACATTCTTTAGAGATCAATGAGCGCCACTCCCGTCGAGATCAAGCTCCGCAAGGCATCGCGCTTGCTTGCGGTGCAGTTTGACGATGGACACTCTTTCGATCTTCCGTTCGAATACTTGCGCGTATATTCACCATCTGCCGACGTCAAGGGACACGGTCCTGGACAAGGAGTGCTGCAGACCGGCAAAGAAGACGTCCGGATAATATCGGTTGATCCCATCGGGCATTACGCGGTGCGGCTTGTGTTCGATGATGGCCATGACACGGGCCTATACACCTGGAAGTACCTGTATGAACTGGGGGAGCAACGGGTCGAAAACTGGCAGTCCTACCTCGACCGGCTCAAATC
>CAYLSX010000306.1:0-1594 GCA_964386685.1 uncultured Woeseiaceae bacterium
TCAGGCCACCTTCCTCGTCGGTGAAGCTGACGATTTCGAGAGGGTGCCGGGTGACGATCTCGTTATCCTGCAGCAATCGGGCGACCTCGATTGCAGCGACGACCCCCACGTTACCGTCGTAGTTGCCGCCACCGGGCACAGAGTCGATGTGAGATCCGAACATGATGACCGGCAAATCGGGGTCGCTTCCCTGCCGTTTGCCGATGATATTGCCCGCCGTGTCGAGCCGTACCTCGAGGCCCACCCCATCCATCCATCCCTTGATTACCTCACGAGCCTCTATATCGGCTTTGCTGAAGGCGACACGGCTAACGCCCTGTCCGTGCGTGCCAAATCTGGACAGAACCTCAATACGCTGTTCCATGCGCTCGGCGCTGGCGCGAATATCCAGATGATCCGCACTCAGTGCAGCCGTGGCCAGGGCCAGACACGAACAGATCGTGCCGAAGCTGAGCCTATTGATAAGAATCGAGCACATTGGGTTCTATGCGTGCACCCAACTGCTGGATGACGCTTGTCGCGACATGGGTGCCGAGTCTGGCACATTCATCGAGAGATTTATCGTTTGCCCAGCCGTGAAGAAAGGCTGCCGCGTACGCGTCGCCGGCACCTGTCGTGTCGATCAGTTTTTCGATGGGTTTTGCTTCCTGGACGATTTTCGTATCGCCCTCGACGATGACTGAACCCTTCTCGGAACGGGTCATGGCGAACAAATTGCCGGCATCCTTCATTGCGGCAAGAGCATCCTCGTAATTCTCCACCTTGTAGAGCGCATAAACCTCTTCGTCATCGGCAAGCACGATGTCCGCGTCGTCCTGCACAAATTTTACGAATTCGTCGAAATGTCGCTCTACACAAAATGAATCCGACAGGGACAGCGCCACTTTCGATCCGGTTTGATTTGCGATCCGGACCGCTTCAGCCGCCAACGCCGGGCCTTCGGGAATATCCCAGACGTAGCCCTCCAGCAGGATAATTTTCGGTGAGCCGACCGTTTCTTCCGTCACGTCGGCGACGCCGAGTTCGGTGCAGGCGCCGAGATAGGTATTCATCGTTCGCTGGCCGTCAGGATCGATCAACACGTGGCTTCTTGCCGTTGGTGCCCCGTCTTTAGCGGGCGCCGTCCTGATGTCGACGCCAAGGGAGCGCATATCGTGTACGAAAATCTCACCCAGCTGATCGTCTTTGACGCGGCCGATATAGGATGCGGTTCCGCCCAGGATGGCGAAGCCTGCGACCGTGTTGGCAACGGAGCCGCCGGACATCTCGGTCGCCGGACCCATCATGTCGTAGAGCTCGTGCGCGCGCGCCTCGTCTATCAGAGTCATCGCGCCGCGCGGCACACCGACCTTCTCCAGGAAAGCTTCGTCAACATGAGCGAGCACATCGACGATGGCGTTGCTGATTCCGAGGAGTTGTACCGATTCAGTCATGGTGTCCCTGCCGTCAATTTTGCGGCGCCTAGCCTAACACCGCAGGTTTCTGCAGGGAATGTGGCGATATTGGCGGCTGAGGGGTATCTTCTGTTCGCAAGCATAAGAAGCGAACTCTTTGGGGAGAGTGTGATGCGGAAAGCAGCCAATTTCCTGATACC
>CAYLSX010000307.1:0-1575 GCA_964386685.1 uncultured Woeseiaceae bacterium
CGGCACTGATACGGCAGGTCGATGACTTCGCCTGGGTCAATGCCTTGCGGTTCAAGTACAGCCATCAGGTTAGGGTATAGCCCGGCATCGAATATTCCATAGGACAAGAAGCTGGACATAGTTCGCATGTCCTTTCTGTCATCGTATTCCATCAACACTGCTAACGCTTCCTCGTCATTACCCAAAATGCGATGAGCCAGCCAGCTAATTGACGGATTGCCCGCCATGATGTCCCCTGAATTTGCAAACAGGCGTTCGGCATCAGCAACCCGATTCTCCCCACACAGTTGCCTCAATGACACCAGGAACCTGCTATCGTCCGGCATATAACTCGCCTGAATTATTGGTACGACTTTACTGGCACCGTCGATGTCACCTATCCACAGCAGGGCGCGGTGGGCCTGATAGTTGATATTGGGATTATCACCAAAGCGATCGAAGGTGTTGGCTACAAATTCTCTAAGCATGTCGGTGTCGCCGCTATACTGTAACTGCTGGATCGACTGGATAGTTACGATTTGATCGTAGCCGTCGCGCTCGTAAAACTCGGCGACCGCTTTGGGAATTTCGTCATACATCCCGAGTTCACTGAGCAGGACGAGCTGAAGAATGTGTGCCGACTGATCGTTCGGTCGCTGTTTCAAATAGTCTGTATTTAGATGAAGTGCGCGTCGAAATTTCAATTCGCTGCGCGCTTTCGAAGCAGTGTAGTGGATCTTGGTAATCGGGTCTTTTTGATACTTGATGGCATTGTTTATCGCCTGCGTATAGTGCAACAACATCTCCTCGGGCGACAATTCGGTGATTCCTGCGACAATATTAGTGACTGTCATCTGGTTGAGCCAGAACAAGGAAAGCCGCCAATAGGCTTGGGCAAATTCCGGATCCAGATTGATCGCGCGCTCATACCCTTCGCGCGCATTCAGGAAATCGTAGATGTCACTGGTTGCAAACGTGCTGTCACCGACGGCGATGGCCTGCAAGTAGGCCTCGAATGCTGGCACCGAACTCGTCCCCGACGACATCATTTCCGCCAGCGCTTCGGGATCCATCGCCGTATTCATAGCATTGGCGATTTCGATCGCGACGTTTTCCTGGATATCGATCATGTCGTCCACACCGCGGTCGTAGGTCTGCGACCACAGATGAAACCCATCCATGGCACGAATGAGCTGCGCCGTCACGCGCAGGCGATCGCCGGCGCGACGAACCGAGCCTTCCAGAATGTGATCGACGCCTAGCGATGTAGCGATCGTTTGAATGGACTCTTTCGATCCCTTGAACATAAATGAAGACGTTCTGGCCGCAACCAGTAAATCTGGAGTGCGCGCCAGTGAATTCAGGATTTCTTCGGTCAGGCCATCGGCAAACCATTCCTGTTCTGTATCCGAGGACATGTTGATGAACGGGATTACGGCGATCGAACGTCTCGCCGCCTTCACTTCATTAGCAGGTCCGGCCGAATCATCTGCAGCTGGCGACGCGGCGATAGAGTCAGCATCAGATACGGAAGAGTCGACGGGTTGCTGGCGTTCCCAAAGAAAATAGCCGAGCGCTGCAACCAATGCGGCGATG
>CAYLSX010000308.1:0-1562 GCA_964386685.1 uncultured Woeseiaceae bacterium
GTTGTTTAACAACGCATGATCCGCGGGCAGTTTATGTGAGGCCCACATGGCGAGACGGTGCCTCATATTCGGCAGGGTTCGCTGATCGGGCGGGAGCGGGATGATGGCCTTGTCATGGACCAGCAGGCGATAAACATACTCGATCTTGAGGTCGTGGGAGTCGGTGGCCTCGAACTCGACGATCTTGCGCTTCACCGCATCTTCCATGACCATGCGGAGCGCTTCTTTCAGTAGTCCAGGCTCGTTTTTGAGTTTCTTCGACATATTGAATAACGAAATACGGCTCTTTTGCCGCAGTCTATCAGCCCGGAAAGAAATTTTACGGCCAGTAGCGTATGGTGGCCGGGTCGACAACGCGAAATGTACTGTAAATGGATGCTTCTTTCTGGAAAACCCAGCCTTTCAAGATAATCGAACTGACCAAGACCGATCCGCCGGAATCGGATGACGAGCGCGAGTGGTATCGCTATGTCATCAGCCAGGGGGACAAGCCGATCAATGGCCTGCGCCAGGGAAGCAAGCGAAGTGTTAAAGAAGCGATTGATGAAGTCGTGCTGCGTATGAATGAACGCCGACTGGGCAAGACCGGCCGGCCCTCGGCAACGCGCAGGACCGACACTACGGCCAGAGCCGGCACTACGGCCAAAACCGACACGACAGCCGAAGTTAAAAAGGACAAGTAAGACTAGGACCAATAGATCCTTGAAGAGCCTGGACTTCTTAATTTACAGGTCACGGTACTCGGCGGAAATCGCCGGCCCGCTTGTATTGCTACTCCTCAGCGTCCTGTTTCTCTATTCCGGCTTGCTGTTTCCAGAATCAATTCCACAATACTTCTCGTCTCAAAATGAGGTAACGGGACAGGCGTTACTGATCATTTTGACGCCGGCATTTCTTATTACCTACCTCATCATCGCGCAGCGGCGATCGATCCGTTTCGCCGAACGTCTGGTCGCGAGTGAATTAATAAATTCCGATCCCGCGGAATGGTTACGAAAAATCGACACTCGGTTGGTGATATCGGGCCTGCTCATCGGTTTTCTGTATGGCTTGCTGTTCAATGTGCCAGCCGATTGGCGTAGCTCGTTTGGCGGCCTTGATCTGCAGGTGCAAAGCCTGATCGTCGGCCAGCTATTTGTTTGGACGATCGTGGGCCTCGTCCTTGTTTACCGATTGCATACTGCCTGGCGCTTTTACCAGGCAGGTAAGTCTGTGCCAATCGATCTGTACAACACCAAAAAGTATGGGCCCTTTGCCCGTAACGGTCTGGACGACGTATTGGGCATCACGTTGCTACTCGTGCTGGCAACATTACAGTCCTTGGATGCCCAGTTCCGGCTGGCGAACTACATAACGGCATGGATAGTTGCGTTTCCTGCTGCGGCGTCGCTACTCATTTTGCCCATGTTGTCGCTGCAACGGCGCTTGCTGGCTCATAAGAAAGAGTTTCTCCAGGAAATGCATCGCCAGGTGTCCGAAGCGTCAAGAGTCGTCGAGCCGGACTCGCTGGCGCAGATCGAGTTGCTCATGCAGCACCGAGACCGCATTCAGCACACGTCCGC
>CAYLSX010000309.1:0-1518 GCA_964386685.1 uncultured Woeseiaceae bacterium
ACCATCGCATCCTTGCGATAACGACATTCGCGCTGATCGTTGCCTACTGGGCCAACCTGAGAAAATCGGAGCTGCCGGCGAGGGTTCGCCGTGGTGTGAACGCCCTCTTGCACACGGCAGTCCTGCAGGTCGCTCTTGGCATATCGACACTACTCTTGGTCGTGCCGGTTTTACTTGCAGCGACTCACCAGGCAGTAGCCATGTTGTTATTTACGATTGCTCTTTACCTGGTCCACGCACTTCGATTCGGAAATTCCGCTTAGACCTTTACGTTCTGCAGCGCCTTGTCGAGCGCTTCGATCAGGTCTTCGACATCCTCCAGCCCGACAGACAGCCGGATAAGCCCGTCGAGAATGCCAACGCGCTGCCGTTCGGCTTCCTCGACGGCGGCATGCGTCATGGTGACCGGATGCGTCATCAGCGATTCAACCGAACCGAGATTCTCGGCAAGACTCCAGAGCTCCACTGAATCCATTACCGCCTTGCCCGCCGGCAGGCCGCCTTTGACTTCGAACCAGAGCATCGCACCGAATCCGCTAGCCTGTTTCTTCGCAAGCTCGTGTTGCGGGAATGAAGGCAGACCCGGATAAGCCACTTGTTTCACTTTCGGGTGCACTTCCAGATACTCTGCAATCGCCATCGCATTAGCGGACTGCTGATCGAGGCGAACCGACAGGGTTTTGCAGCCCTGCAAGGTGAGCCACGCAACCTGCGGAGACATGATCGAACCGTTTGTATTCAGTATGAATCGCATTTTCTCGTCATGCTCTGCCGTCTTGACGATCACGGCGCCACCGACAGTTGCATTGTGGCCATCGAGATACTTTGTCGTACTGTGAATGGACAGGTCAGCGCCGAGCTCAAGCGCATTTTGGTAATACGGCGTGAGAAACGTGTTATCGACTGCATGTACGATTCCAGCCGCCTGGGCAACTTCGGAAATTGCCGCAATGTCTGACAATTTCATCGTCGGGTTTGCCGGCGTCTCCGTGAAAATGAGCGCCGTATTGTCTTTTATACTTTCTTTTACCGAGTTTGGATCGGCAGTATTTGCAAAAGTGAATTCGATGCCGAAGCGATTCAGCACCTGTGTGCACATCCGATATGTTCCACCATAAGCGACATCAGAAATGATCGCGTGGTCGCCCGCATTCAGGAACGCCAGAAATACGCCATGAATCGCTGCAATGCCGGTCGTAAAACAAGTGCAATCGGCACCGCTTTCCAATGCCGCCAGCTTAATTTCGAGCGCCCGCACTGTCGGATTTGCCGTGCGTGAGTACGAGTAGCCCTTCTCGAGATACTTATCGATCGATTCCTGCACGTAGGTCGTGGACTGATAGATCGGCGTCAGAATCGCGCCTGTGGTCGGATCGGGCGTCACGCCGGCGTGAATCTGCTTGCTGCTGAAGCGCATTGTTATCCCCAGATGTGAATTGGTGGTGATGGGTGGACTTGAACCACCGACCTACGGATTATGAATCCGTCGCTCTAACCACCTGAGCTACATCACCATTT